>CAZUHD010000050.1:0-12513 GCA_964620415.1 uncultured Clostridium sp. | reverse complement strand
TAGAAATTAATCTAGGACATCATTATTTTTATATTTATTATGGGTGACTAGTAACGAATATATTATATATGGGTTATTTTGATAAAAATCTGCAAATGAATAATAAAATAAATTTTTTATTATTAAAGTGTAACATATATGTTAGAAAATATTTGGGTAAAACTATTGATATGACTTCATTTATTAAGCTATACAAAATTATATTTGATAAAATCAATGTTTTGGAGTATTTTGTAATTTTTTATAAAAATTGAAAAATAGCTTTATATCAATAATTGTTCTCATTTGACGTTCATAAGAATTATAAAAAAATAAAAAAGCTATTGCATTTTATGTCTTATATCTGTATAATAAAAAAAAGAGATAGGAGAAATAAAAAATGGAAAGAACAAATAAAAAAGCAAATTTAACAAGTAGTGTATATGTTTTTTTATTTGTTCTATTTTTATTTTAAATAAGGAGATATTATTTCCTTATTTTTTTTCTATCAAAATTAATTGGAAGGAGAAAAACAGATGAAAGAAATTACAAAAAAGATCGTGCTTGAAGATGGGGAAGAGTATTTAGGATATGGATTCGGGGCTGATAAAGAAAGTATATGTGAAATTGTATTTAATACATCTATGGTAGGGTATCAAGAAATAATATCAGATCCTTCATATACAGATCAAATGATAGTTATGACATATCCTCTTATACGGTAATTATGGAATAACTGATGAGGATTATGAAACCAAACAACCCACAGCAGGAGGACTTATTGTAAGAGAATATAACAATTTTCCTAGTAATTTTAGATATACTAAAACACTTTCAGAATACTTAGAAGAAAATGATATTCCTGGAATATCAGGAATTGATACAAGAAAATTAACAAGAAGTATAAGGGATAAGGGAAGCAGGAAAGTAATTATAACAGATATAAATACTAGTAAAGAAGATGCTTTGGAAAAAATGAAAAATTTTGAATTACCAAAAGATGTGGTTTCAAGGGTTAGTTGTAAAAAAAGATGGTATTCAAGAACTCCTAACCCAATGTACAATATTGTAGCAGTAGATTGTGGAATTAAGTTAAATATTGTTAGGTCTTTAAATAAAAAAGGCTGTAATGTAACAATAGTTCCATATAATACAAATGCTAAAGAAATAATTGCTTTAAAGCCAGATGGAATATTTTTATCTAATGGACCAGGTAACCCAGAAGATGTTACAGAAGTAATTAATTTAATAAAAGAATTAAGAGGAAAATATCCTATTTTTGGTATATGCCTAGGACATCAAATGATAAGTTTAGCATATGGTGCTAAAACATATAAATTAAAATTTGGACATAGAGGAGGAAATCATCCTGTATTAAACTTGCAAACTGATAAAATAGAAATAACAAGCCAAAATCATAGCTATGCAGTAGATGAAGCATCTTTGAAAAATACTGATTTAGTTATGACACATAAAAATATTTTAGATGGAACAGTAGAAGGTGTAGAGTGTAAAAAAGATAAAGTCTTTAGTGTTCAATATCACCCAGAAAGTGCACCAGGACCTCAAGATAGTACATATTTATTTGATAAGTTTATTTCGTTATTAGAAGAGAATAAGAAAATATAGATAAAGGAGAACTAAAATGCCAAAAAGAAAAGATATTAAAACAGTATTAGTAATTGGATCAGGACCAATAGTCATAGGACAGGCTGCAGAGTTTGATTATGCAGGAACACAAGCTTGTTTAGCTTTAAAAGAAGAGGGATATAAAGTTATATTAGTTAATTCAAATCCAGCAACAATAATGACAGATACATCTATTGCTGATAAAGTATATATGGAGCCATTGAGTTTAGAATATGTCGCTAAAATAATTAGATATGAAAGACCAGATGCCTTACTTCCAGGAATAGGAGGACAAACAGGTTTAAATATTGCAATGCAATTATATAAAAAAGGAGTATTACAAGAATGTCAAGTAGAACTACTTGGTACAAGTAGTGAAAGTATTGAAAAAGCAGAAGATAGAGAAAAATTTAAAGAGTTATGTTTAGAATTAGGAGAGCCAGTTTTAGAATCAATTATTGCAACTTCTATAGAAGAAGGTATTTCTGCTGCTAAAAAAATAGGATACCCAGTAGTTTTAAGACCTGCTTTTACTTTAGGAGGAACAGGTGGTGGATTTGCAGACAATGAAAATGAATTAATATCTATTTTAAAAAATGCTTTAAAACTTTCGCCAGTAGGACAGGTTTTAGTTGAAAAAAGTATAAAAGGATATAAAGAAATTGAATATGAAGTAATTAGAGATAAAAATGATACAGCCATAACAGTTTGTAACATGGAAAATTTGGATCCAGTAGGTATTCATACAGGAGATTCTATTGTTGTCGCACCAAGTCAAACTTTAACAAATAAAGAATATCAACTACTAAGAGATAGTGCTTTAAGAATAATTAGAGCATTAAAGATTGAAGGAGGCTGTAATGTACAATTTGCATTAGATCCACATTCATTTAAATATTATTTAATAGAGGTAAATCCTAGAGTTTCTCGTTCATCAGCTTTAGCATCAAAAGCAAGTGGCTATCCTATAGCCAGAGTATCTGCTAAAATTGCAATTGGGATGAGATTAGATGAAATAATGCTTGCAAATACACCTGCAAGTTTTGAGCCAGCATTAGATTATATTGTAACTAAAATCGCAAGATTTCCATTTGATAAATTTACTCTTGCATCAAATAAGTTAAGTACTCAAATGAAAGCTACTGGTGAAGTAATGAGTGTTGGGAGAACATTTGAAGAAAGTTTATTAAAAGCTGTTCGTTCACTTGAAATTGGTGTTTCACATATTCAGATGGATAAATTTAATGATTATCAAACAGAGGATTTAATGGATTATATAAAAGATGGAACAGATGATAGAATATATGCAATTACAGAGTTAATAAGAAGAGATGTTGATATTGGTCTAATAAATAATATAACACAAATTGATATGTTTTTCTTAGAAAAATTAGTTCATATTGTAAAATTAGAAAGAAAACTAGAAGGTAACGTAGGAAATATAGATGTTTTAAAAGAGCTAAAGAAAGTTGGATTTAGTGATAAATATATAGCAAGTAAGTGGAATAAAGCTGAAGAAGAAATTTTTACTTTAAGAAAAAAGAACAATATACTCCCAGTATATAAGATGATAGACACATGTAGTAGCGAATTTGATAGCTATGTACCATATTTTTATTCTACTTATGAAAAAGAAAATGAATCTATTGTAAGCTCTAAGAAGAAAATTGTCGTATTGGGAGCAGGTCCAATTAGAATAGGACAAGGTGTTGAATTTGATTATTCAACTGTTCATGCAATAAAAACAATTAAATCAGCAGGTTATGAAGCAATTATCATAAATAATAACCCAGAAACAGTATCAACAGACTATACAACTAGTGATAAGTTATATTTTGAACCTTTAACTGTGGAAGATGTAATGAATATTATTGAACTAGAAAAACCAGAAGGCGTTATTGCTTCACTTGGAGGTCAAACAGCGATAAATTTAGCATTACCATTATCAAATTTGGGAGTAAAACTTATTGGTACAGATGTTGATGCTATTGAAAAAGCAGAAAATAGGGATTTATTTGAAAAAGTTATGGAGAAGCTAAAATTACTACAACCTAAGGGAGAAGCAGTAACTAACATCAAAGAACGGTATAAAAGTTGCAGAGGAAATAGGTTATCCTGTTTTAGTAAGACCAAGTTATGTTTTAGGTGGTCGTGCTATGCAAATTGTTTCAAATAAAGAAGCATTAGAGAAATACTTAAAAACAGCTGTTGAGGTAAATGTAGATCAGCCTGTTTTGGTTGATAAATATATTATTGGTAAAGAACTAGAAGTAGATGCTGTATGTGATGGAAAAGATGTGTTTGTACCTGGAATTATGGAACATGTTGAAAAAACGGGTATACACTCAGGAGATAGTATTAGTATTTATCCGACATTTAGTGTTAGCGAAAAAGCAAAGCAAAGTATACTAGATTGTACTGTAAAACTTGGATTAGGTATTGGAATTATTGGATTATATAACATTCAATTTATAGTAGATAAAGATGAAAAAGTATATATAATTGAAGTAAATCCAAGATCTTCAAGGACTGTACCATTTATCTCTAAATCAACAGGTTATTCTTTGGCAGATATAGGTACTTTAGTTATGCTAGGAAAAACTTTAAAAGAACAAGGTATAACAGAAGTTTATCCAAAGGAAAAAGATAAATGGTATGTAAAAGCACCTGCATTTTCTTTTTCTAAATTAAATGGATTAGATGCACGTCTATCACCTGAAATGAAGTCTACTGGAGAAGCAATAGGATATGACAAAAAATTAACAAGGGCTCTTTATAAAGCTCTTCAATCTTCTGGCATGAAGCTTGCAAATTATGGAACTATTTTTGTTACAATTGCAGATAAAGATAAAGAAGAAGCTCTTCCATTAATAAGAAGATTTTACAATTTAGGATTTAATATTGAAGCAACAGAAGGTACTGCTAAGTATTTAAAAGAACATGGAATTAGAACAAGAATTAAAAAGAAAATTAGTGAAGGTAGTGAAGAAATATTAGATTCAATGAGAAAAGGATATGTTAATTATGTAATTAATACAAGTAATATTGATTCAATTAATCAAAATACAGATGGTACACTTATAAGAAGGTGTGCTGTTGAAAATAATATTCCTGTTTTCACAGCATTAGAAACTGTAAGAGTATTATTAGATGTATTAGAAGAAATTACTCTTGGAATTTCAACTATTGATGAGTAATTTGTAAATTTTATACTAAAAAAGTGATTTATTTTTCTTACTGGATGAATATAGCAATTTAGAAACTATTCTTTCATTTTTTATGATTCTTTTTGATTGTCGATATTATTCTCATAAGGGAGAGAAGGTAGTTTATAAAAAAGAAATAAGAGTTAGATATATATAATATAAAAATAGTAAGTTTATATAATACTGTAGATAAAAAGCAACAAATTTTTAAAATATATACATTTTTAAAAATTTATGGTATAATGACTATTACAAAGATTAATTTTACATTACATTTTGTTTTGATTTATTGATTTTTGTTAAATAATAGAATAAGTATATATGGATAGATTTTTTTTGTAGAGTTAGATGTCAAATATTGATCTAAATTATACAAAAGAAATATTATAAAGAGAAATGATACTAGGAGAATATAAAAAGGGGGGAATACGTATGTATAAAATTTATGATGCATTAACAATAGCTAAATGGATTATAAACAAAGTACATCCTGAACCATTAAAGTTACAAAAATTATTATATCTAGCTCAAGGATATTCTTATGCTTTTCATGATAGACCATTATTTAGTGATGAAATAGAGGGTTGGGTACATGGCCCAGTAGTTAGGAACGTATATAATATATTTAAAGAATATCAGTATAAAAGTATAGATATTAGCTATGAAGTTGATAAGCTAGATAAGGAATCCGAAGATGTATTAAATTATGTAATTGACAACTTCTCAAAATATGATGCAAAATATTTAGAAAAATTAAGTCACGAACAAGAACCATGGATACTATCAAGGGAGGGCTTAGATCCTGATGAAAGAAGTGACAAAACAATATCAAAAGAAAGTATAGCAAACTATTTTATAAATGAAGTTTTTCAACCAGAAATGGAGGAATGGGATTAGTGGTAGGAGAAATATGGACATATAAAGCTACGAAGCCTAATGACGATCTTGAAAAAGTAAGACCTGTATTAATAATTGGAGATGACGAAGGAAACGGATTAAATTTTATCGATATAAAATTTCTTCATCAGCTTCTTGTGGAAAATATGATGTAGAGATTAGTGAAGAAATGGCAACACGAATAGGACTAAATGGTAAATCAACAATAAAGACAACAAAAATATATACAGGTTCAAAAATGAAAATGGGAAGAAAGATTGGAGATTTACCAACAGAGAAAAAAGAAGAATTTAAAAACAAGTATATGGAATATCAAAATGATATTATGAATAAGTGGAATGAATGAATTAAATAGAAACACTAATAAACCTTGAGAAACCAAGGTTTATTTTAAAGCAAATGCCTATGATTTTTTATTATTTTAATTATTGTTCCAGTTTTTACTAGATTCATTATTTAATTATTTTCACCTTTATCTCGTTTCAATTCTTATGTGCGATAAGGTATAATTTCAGTAGGTATCACACTTATATTAACAGTAGGAAAAGTAAGAACAGCATTAGCATCTGCAACTAAATTATTTACAATAAGTTCAACAGCTGTAACTTTTGGTAATGGCTTAAAGGGAAAATCTACTTTACTAGCTGTGTAGTCTGTATCTTAAATAAATTTAATAATTCTAGGTGTTGAAGTATCTATATGTTTACCATCTAAAGGAGGACTCTTGGATAAATTCAAAAACATTAGTATTATAAGTTAATTGAGAACTAATTTGTGTTGCAGGTAAATCTAAAGCTAAAAAATTGCACTATTCATTTTTTTATCCATATTCTTATTTATCTTTAATGACTGGCTATAGTTCGTGCGTTTCTGGCATTTTTAGAGATAAACAAATAATTAAATTGACATTTAAAGAATTAAAAACTAAATATCAAATATATATGTACATTGTTAAGCTTGGAAGGAGAAAAGTGATAAAAATAAAAGAGATAATGATATATAAAATTATTTGGAGAATGATTGTATGGCAAAAAAAATACTAGAAAATTTATTGAATATAAAACATATACGACAGAATTTAAGAAGATAAAGATATTTTTAGAACTGAAATTCCATTAAACAGACAAGAGAAAAATGATACTGCAAATGATACTGCAAATGATACTGTAAAATTAAATTCGACAGAACAAAAAATATTGGAAATTTTGAAAGATAACCCTAATATGACACAAAAGGAGATTTCTAATAATATAAAAGTCACAGAGAGCCCCGTATCTAAGGCAATAAAAGAATTAAAAGAAAAAGACATCATAAATAGAATTGGATCAAATAAAAAAGGACATTGGAAAATTAATTTACAATAGAACAAAGTTCGTAACAAAGTTCGTAATAAAATTCATAATATTGTAAAAAAATAATGATAAAAATTATAAAATAGAAGAATAGCTTTATAAAAAATTGTTGAATAGTTTTAAAGAGATGTTAATTATAAAATTAGCATCTTTTGTTTTATATGAGGATTATAAATAAAATATTGAAGATATATGGAATAATAAATGATGAACATAATGTTTATGATAAGCCAAAAGATGAAAAGGAAAATTGGCATAAGAAAAATCTATTGCTTTGATAAATTTAAACCTTATGACTAATTCGCAGTAGAACACTTGACTTTTTCACAATAAAATCTTAAAATATAAATATATTTGGGAAAAATAAAAAATGTATGAAAGAGAAGTTAAAAAAATAAAGAAAATTTATATAAAAAAGAACTGACAAAATAATAAAAAGGAGCAATAGTATGAAAAAATTATTTACATCTGAAAGTGTTACTGAAGGACATCCAGATAAACTTTGCGATTATATTTCAGATAATATATTAGATAGCTATTTAGAGCAAGATAAGGATGCAAGAGTAGCTTGTGAAACAGTAGCTGGAAAAGGAGAAATCTATATAACAGGTGAAATTACATCAAGTGCTACAGTTAATATTGAAGAAGTTGTAAGAAATACAATTAAAGAAATTGGATTTGAAGATAGTAATACAGATATTGATTATAGAACTTGTAATATTATAATTAATATATCTAAACAATCTCCAGATATAGCTGTGGGTGTTAATGAATCTTTAGAAACAAAAAATGGCGGAGTAAAATCAGTTGGAGCAGGTGATCAAGGACTTATGTTTGGCTTTGCTTGTGATGAAACAGAGGAACTGATGCCTTTACCAATTTCACTTGCTCACAAAATAGCAAAACAATTAGCTTATGTTAGAAAAGAGGGAATACTTGATTATATAAAGCCTGATGGGAAAGTTCAAGTTACAGTTGAATATGATGATAATATACCTACAAGAGTTGATACAATAGTTGTTTCTACTCAGCATAAGGAAAATATTGAACTTGAAGTATTAAAAAAAGACATAAAGGAAAAAATAATTAATAAAATAGTACCAAGTCATTTTTTAGATGAAAATACAAAATATTTTATTAATCCTACAGGAAGATTTATAATTGGTGGTCCTTTAGGAGATAGTGGTTTAACTGGTAGAAAGATAATTGTAGATACTTATGGCGGTTATTCACGCCATGGTGGAGGTGCATTTTCAGGAAAAGATCCAACTAAAGTGGATAGATCAGCAAGTTATATGGCAAGACATATTGCAAAAAATGTTGTTGCAAATGGCTATGCAAAAAAATGTGAAGTACAACTTGCTTATGCTATTGGAGTTGCAAGTCCAGTTTCTATTTATGTTGATACATTTAGCACAAATACAATTCCTGAAGAAGATATAATAAAAAAAATAAATGATAAATTTGACCTTACACCAACAGGAATTATTGAATATTTAGATTTAAAAAGACCTATATACAGATTAACCACAAATTATGGACACTTCGGAAAAAATGATTTACCTTGGGAGAAAATAATAAACTTATAGAAGAAAGGAATTTATAAAAATGTCTTTTAAAAGTAAATTAGTAATTTTAACAGTTTGTGCAATTTTAATAATAGGATTAGTCGTAGGAGTTGTATTTTTTTCAACAAAAAAAGAAAAACAACTAAGTAATACAAATAGTAATACAAATCAAGTAGCAAATACGGATGATGTTTCACCTATAATAGTTTTAGATGATACTTATATTGTAAAAACTGGTTACAATAAAGATTTAGTTAATGTTATAATGAGTGCTGATGATGTTGATCCTAATCCTAAAAGAGAAATTATAGGCGATTATGACTTAAATACAGCAGGAGAATATAGATTAACATATAGAATAGAAGATTCAAGTAATAATGTAACAACAAAAGATTTCACTTTAAAAGTAAAAGATAATTATACTTATACAGAGAATGATGTTGAATTTAATGATGTTTTAAATAATCATAAAACAGAAGATACAAAAATAGGAATAGATGTATCTAAATGGCAGGGAGAAATAAATTGGAAATCAGTTGCAGACCAAGGAGTTGAATTTGCAATTATAAGAATGGGCTATCAAAATGGATTTGATGGAGAAGTTTTAATTGATCCATATTTTCAAAAAAATATAACAGAATGTTCAAATAATGGCATTTCACTTGGAATTTATTTTTCATCATATGCTAAAACACCTGATGAAGCGAAAGCTCAAGCAGATTGGGTTAAAGATAATTTAAATTATAACTATGTTAATTTACCAGTTTCTTTTGATTGGGAAAATTGGTCATCATTTAACTCTCTTGGATTAAGCTTAAAAGATATAAATGATATAGCAAATTCATTTATGGATGAATGTAATACTTTAGGTTATAATCCAATATTATATAGTAGTAAAGCATATTTACAAAATGTATGGGAAAATCCTAATAGTTATCCTGTATGGCTAGCAAACTATGCTAGAGAAACAAATTACACAGGTTCTTATAAAATTTGGCAACTTTGTCAAACAGGAATTATAGATGGAATTACTGGTTATGTAGATTTTAATGTTATGTATTAAATATAAATACCTATTATATACTAAAGCAAAAATAACCCTAAATAATTTATAATTTATCTATATAACGAAGAAAAAGGATTATATATGAATATGAAGAGTAAATTGATACATATACGAGAAGCATTAAATAATATGAAAGAAGATCATATTACAGAATCGGCAGCAGAATGTGCTTATTATGTGATATTATCATTTGTTCCATTTGTTATATTATTGTTAACTTTAATACAGTATACTCCTATTAGCCAAGAACAATTAATAAGAATAGTTACTCAAATATTCCCTAATAATATGAATGAAATAGTTGTAAATGTAGTTAGAGAGGTATATTCTAAAACATTAGGAACAATATCTATATCAATAATATTTACACTATTTGCAGCAGATAAGGGTTTATTTGCTTTAACAAAAGAACTTCATCTTATTTATAAATTTACGGATCAAACAAACAAACCTTGGATATATTTAAAACTAATGTCAATAGTACAAACAATTATATTTATTGTGCTAGTAGCGGTAAGTTTAGTAATAATGGTCTTTGGAAATAGTTTTATTTTGGCTATTAAAGAAAAATATGGAGTTTTAAAAAATTACACTTGGATTTCACAAATTATAACACAAATTGGATTTTTAATAATATCATTTATAGTATTTTTATTGATATATAAATTTATGTCAAGACACAAACTAAAACTAAAAGAGCAATTAAGAGGAGCAGTATTTGCTTCAGTAGCTCTTAATATGGTATCTTTTATATTTTCTAAATATTTAGAAATATTTAAGGGCTTTTCTATTACTTATGGTAGCTTAACAGCATTAATGCTTATTATGATGTGGACGTATAGCTTCTTTTATATCATATTTTTAGGAGCTGAAATAAACAAATTCTATATCAATGCAGAAAATGGGCAAAACATAAATTAAAATAGGAAGTATATTAAATACAGTAAATTTAGTAATAAAAAATGTTAAAAATAAAGGAAGGATGTAAAATGGAAAATAAGAAAGATTTTAAAAAATGGGCATGTTTAGTTATATCAGCTATTATTGTTTTTTGGGCAATTAATAATTTTAATATTATTGGAAATGTATTAGGATATATCATAAAAATTATATTTCCTTTTATACTAGGAGGAGGATTAGCGTTTTTACTTAATATACCAATGAGTTTTTTTGAAAGGAAACTAAATAAAATAAAAAATAAGAAATTGCGCAGAGTAATATCTTTAACACTTGCCATATTAGTTATTGTATTAATATTTGTATTAATTATAACTTTAATTGTACCAGAACTAGTAGACATAGTGAAAATGCTGATAGACAATATTCCATATTATGCAGAGAAATTAACTAATTTTTTAACTAATTATACAAACACTACAGATATTTTATCAAACATAAATATAGATAAAGAAAGTATTATAAATGAATTAAAACAAATTGCTCCAGGGCTTGTAAATTCGTCTATATCAGTAGTAACTGGAGTTGTAAATGGAATATCAAACTTTGTAATAGCTGTTATATTTGCAATATATATATTAACAAGCAAAGAGAAGTTATCAAATCAATGTAAAAAGATGTTATTTGCTTATTGCAGTAAAGAAAGAGCAAATAAGATATTGAATATTGGAAAAATTTCTCAAGATACATTTAAAAGTTTCTTTACAGTACAATGCTTAGAAGCGACTATATTAGGAGTTCTTTGCATTATTGGAATGCTTATTTTAAGAATACCTTTTGCAATTCCTATTGGAGTATTAATAGGGGTTACAGCATTAATTCCAGTAGTAGGAGCTTTTATAGGAATTATAGTAGGAGCTATATTAATTGCATCAGTAAGTCCAGTTAAAGTAATAACATTTGTAATTTGCATATTAGTTATACAGCAAATAGAAGGAAATGTTATTTATCCAAGAGTAGTTGGAAATTCTGTTGGACTACCAGGAATGTGGGTATTAGTAGCAGTAACAGTTGGTGGAAGCTTATTTGGAGTCATAGGAATGTTACTTGCTGTTCCAGTTGCTTCTGTTATTTATAAAGTATTAGGTAAAGATGTAAATCAAAGGTTGAAGAAAAAGGAAGTCATGATATAAGAATATAAACTATCTCGTTGGAAGGCGGGGTAGTTTTTTTTAAAAATCATGAAATTTAAAATGAAATAGTAATTTCAATTTTTGTTACAATTCACAGCCTCCAAATACTTCAAAATATCAGTAATGAGCTACTTTTGACTTTTAAAGTGATTTTTGTTATAATCATTTATAGAGTTTTATTTAATTTTGGAAGGAGACATTTGAATATGAAAAAATTACCAAAAGGGATTAGCAATTACGAGGAATTAATTGAAGGAAACTATTACTATGTTGATAAAACGAAATTTTTAGAAAAATTAGAAGCCTTAGCTGATAAGAGGCTAATGTTTTTAAGACCAAGAAGGTTTGGAAAAACATTATTTACAAGTGTATTAGAAAATTATTACGATATAAATAAAAAAGATAAATTCGAAGAACTTTTTAGAGAAACATATATAGGTAAAAATCCAACACCTTTGAAAAACAGCTACTATATTTTATATTTCAACTTTTCTGGAGTTAATACTGACACAAGAGAGAAAGTTGTAGAAAATTTTTATGATGAAGTAAAAAGAGGTATAAGAAATTTTGTAAATAAATATGATATTGATTTTTCTATAGATAAATATTCAACAGTACAAGCTATGCAAAAAAATTTCTTTGATGATTTTAAATTACAAAAAAGCGATGGAAAAATATATATTATAATAGATGAATATGACCAATTTACTAATGAATTATTAGGGT
>CAZUHD010000049.1:0-12535 GCA_964620415.1 uncultured Clostridium sp. | reverse complement strand
ATCATATATATTACAGAATTGTTACAAAAATTTCAAGATTTATTAAATTGCCGTGGATTTATATATTATTTTTCTTTACAAAGATTTTAATTTATGTTAAGATTTTATTGTAAAAGTAATATTCAAAAGAGGGAAAAGATGGATAAAAAAAAATCTAATATGATAAAAATAATTTTAATAATTTCATGTGTATTGGTCTTTTTTTTACTTTTATGTTCAGTCTTTTTTTCACTTATTAACATTAATAATACAAAGATTTTAAAGGGCATATCAATAAATGATATAGATATTTCAGATATGACTAAAGATGATGCAACTAAGATACTATCAAAAATTATTGAAAGTAAAATAAGTAATAATATTACAATAAAATGTGGAGAATATGAAACTGTAACGACTTTTGAAAAAATAGGAGCAAGTTATGATATAACAGCATGTATAAATAAAGCTTTTAACATAGGAAGATCAGGAAATATTTTTAAAGATAATTTTGAAATAATTAATCTTATGTTTAACAAAAGAAATATTGATTTGAAAGTACAAATCGATAATGACAAATTGAATGAGTATTTAAGTGATATAAATACAAATTTACCAAATAAGATTATACAAAGTACATATTATGTAGAAGATGATAAATTAATTATTACAAGAGGCAAAGAAGGAGAAATAATAAATAATACAGACTTTAAGGAAAAATTATATAATGTGTTAAATGATTTATCTATAGAAAATAATAATATAGAAACAATTACACAAAAAGTAAAACCAGATGAAATTGATATAGATCAAATTTATAATGAAGTTCATAAAGAAGTAAAAAATGCCTATTATGAAAAAGAACCATTTAAAGTTTATGCTGAAACTGTTGGTGTTTCTTTTGATAAAGAAGCAGCATCTAATATGCTTCAGGAGTTTAAAGAAGAATATGTAATAGACCTTATATATACTAATCCAGAAATTACAGTTAAAGATTTAGATGTAGATATATTTAGAGATACAATTTCATATTTTACAACTAAATATGATGAAGGGAACAAAGATAGGCAAACAAATCTAGAATTGGCAGCACAGAAAATTGATGGAACAATACTTGCACCAGGAGAGACTTTTTCTTATAATGCAGTTGTTGGTGCACGTACTATTGCAGCAGGATACAAAGAAGCAAAGATTTATTCAAATGGTCAAGTTATAGATGGAATCGGAGGAGGAATATGTCAAGTTTCATCTACTTTATATAATGCTGTTGTATTTGCAAATTTGGAGATTGTTGAAAGACATAATCATCAGTTTTTAACTTCATACGTTAAAGCCGGGCGAGATGCAACTGTTGCCTATGGAGTAAAAGATTTGAAATTTAAGAATAATAGAAATTATCCAATAAGAATAGAAGTAAAGGTAAGTAATGGAATTGCATATTGTACAATATATGGAATAAAAGAAGATACAGAGTATGATATAGATTTTGATATCCAAACTATTTCAGAAGAAGATCCACAAATTAAATATGAATATGATAAATCTATTCCAGAAGGAAAAGAAGAAATTAAACAAGGTGGTTCAAAAGCCATGTCAGTAAATGTTTACAAAATAGTAAAACTAGATGGAAAAATTATTTCTAAAACACTATTATCTCAAGATAATTATAATGCTTTGGAAAGAATTATTGTGAAAGGTAGTAATTAAAAGAAAAAACATAAAAGAAAAGAAATAAAAAAAGTAGTTCTAAACAAGAACTACTTTTTTTAAATCATTTTTATACTATGCTTTACCCAAAGCTTCCATAATTTTTTTCATTGTAATTGGACCTGAACGTAAAATTTTTAATTCATCTAAAGTACAATCTATTATTGTACTTCCTTTTCCAAATGAAACCGTACCTTCAAGCATACCATCTAAAAGTGGGCATGATTTTTCTATTTCATCCAAATTATTTGCTGTTGGTTCTCCACTTTGATTAGCACTTGTCATAAAAATTGGGCTTTCTACTTTTCGTATTAAATTCTCTAATGTTTTTGATGTTGCTATTCTAACTGCAATAGTCTGACCACCATTATTAACATAAGCAGGTATTTCTAATTTTTTCTTTAAAATTAAGGTAATTGGATCTGGCATCAAAGCTCGAATTAGCTTTTCAGCTTTTTGATCTACAATTGCTATACTTTTTATTTGTTCTTCATCTGCACACATAACAGGAAATGGTTTAGTATTAGGTCTATTTTTAACAAGTATTAAATTATGATATGCTTTTATTGAATTCATACATGCGCATAATCCATAAACTGTATCTGTTGGAACACTAATTACACCGTCTTTTTTAAGTATTTGAGCTAATTCATCTATTTCATTTTCTTTATATCTTTTTATCATTGATTTTTCCTCTTTTTATTTTTATATTATACTCTAATATTGCTAATACTTCAAGTATTTAATTGGTTTATGAAAAATTTAAAACAAAGCTAGGCTATTGACAAAAATACTTTTTAGGTTTATACTAATAAAGTGTTTTGGGTGACTAGCTCAGTTGGTAGAGCAGCTGACTCTTAATCAGAAGGTCCAGGGTTCGATCCCCTGGTTGCCCACCATTATTCCTATATAAAGTAAATTTATATAGGAGTTTTTTATTGCCGTATTGCATTAAAGATATTTTTATAAACGTCTGTTAATGTCAATATAAAAATGTAAGTTTTTATACATTCTTAATTTTATCATTAGCACTTAAATCATTTTCTTTTTTTATATTTTTGTTGTTTTCAAACCTCCTTAAATTTAAAATAGCAAAAGAAAAAACGATGCCTTAGCAACAGTACTTATTCAGATTTTTAATTCATTTTTCTCAAAATTTATGCACCACTTTTGAGCTTTTTATTAGTTTATTGTGCAATTTTCAACTTTATAAAATTTTCCAAAATCCTTTATTGTTTTTCCCTTCTCGAACAACCAAATTTTTATCTTTTAATTTCTTTATATTTCTTTTTATAATATCTCTACTTACGTTAAGTATTTCTGCCATTTCTTTTTGAGTGATTTTATTATTTTGCTTAATTAACTTCATTATGCTATCTTCAATATTTTTATTTGGTGTTTGGGCGATGTTTGGGCGATGTTTGGGCGATGTTTGGGCGATTGATAACGCATCTTCACCTTTCATTGCTTTTAAATAATTAGCAGATGCTTTACACTTTACTGCTACACCTCCAGCTTCATTTACTATCTCTGGAATTGGTGAACCATATTGTTTACAAGAATCTGTTATTCTTTTTATACCTGTTCCCCAGTATTCTACAAATCCAGCTCGAAAGAACGTTTGTGATATTTTTAAATTTCTAGGCTTAGATGGATGTTGTTCAAATAATATATCCTTTACTTCGTCGGGTAATTCCCCTGGATTCCAAACATAAAGGAAATCATCATACACTTTTATTTGTGTTGGTATAGACGTATTGTATGCCTTATGCTGTAAAAAATTATAGATTATCTCACGAGCAGCTGTTTCAGGTAGTATGTATTCATCTACTCTTTGCATACCTTTAAAAGAAACAAATGCTTTTAAATATTTAGAATATAATATTCTTACTATTTCCTCTGCTTGAAATATCAAAGATCCATGTATTTCATCTTGATACTTTAAGTGTGCATCATCTTTATCAAAATAAGCTATTCTTGTATATGCACTAGGTATCCATTTTTCTGGATCTTTATGAAATAACAATATAGCTGCAGTAGTTAAATGACCATTATCTAATAGTTTCAAATTTTCTAATAAACTTTTATTATCTATATTTACATCTTCTGGATTTAATCTTTTACTTTCTACTGCTAACTCTTTAAATCTCTTTATGGAACTATCGTCTAAATCTTCAACAGAAACATTAAAAACAGGCATCGAATCCCAAGTCTTACCATATCTCTCCAAGAGCAATTTATCATATTCAGAGCTAGTTGCTTCGTGATTACTTCTTCCACTTCTTAGATAAAATTTACCGTGATAACTTATTGGAACTTGATACTTATCAATTTTTATTACTATATATTTTAAGTTATTTTCCTTTTCTAACTTTATTTCTGGTAATATACCTAAAGTAGCTCTAATTTTATCTGGTATTTTATCAAAAATACTTTCTGCTTTATCTAAACCTACTATATTTCCATTATCATCTAAACCAATATACATAGTCCCTCCAGTAGTATTTGCAAAGCCACAAATCCATTCTAACCAATCATCTTTCCATATTTTTTTAAATTCAACATTTTGATTTTCAATCATTTAAATTCCTCCTAGTATAATAGAGTTTTACTAAAGTATATCATATTATTTGCTTTTTTTCCATTATTATTTAAGGAAGTTTATTTTTTCTAATTTATTTTATTAATATACTTGTTTTTAGCAATAAATCTTTTTACTGATAGGTATTATATTTTAACAAAAAATTCACCACTTTTAAGTTTTTTATAGAATTTATTTTGCTTATTCTAAGCTTTATTAAATCTTTAAAACGTTCTTTTTTTGTTGAAATTTCAAAACAAAATATGTTATAGTTTACTTGTAATATGGAATAGCCAGTTTTAATAAAATAGTGGGAATGGATGACTCTTAAGCCACATTAAATAAATCATCTGATTACTTATTATTTGGTGGAACTATGAAAACAGAAGAAATAACGACTTATATAATTTGAAAAATAAAAATCTATAGGATTATTCCATAGATTTAATAGTGTAAAATAAAGTAACAGAAACTGGTGTTCTTTATTTTACACTATTTATCATATTATAGAATTTACCTTAACCTATGTTTTTCATTTGTTTTTCCTATTTTTAGATTTCTTTAGTAAATAAATTTACTAAAAATTAGATAGATATTTTGTTAAATAATTTGCATCAATAATAGGCCAATTAAATTCTGTTTGATGTAAAAATAATTTTGTAAGTTCGCAAGTTGTTGTTACATTATTAGTATAGGACAAATCATTTATAAAATCAATATCTGTAATAATACCAGATAATTTATTTTTATCGGTTTCATTTTTTAGCATTTTTTGAAATTTATCTTGAAATTCCGCTTCAGAAGATAGCATAATTTCAATATTATTATTTTTAGCAAAGTTAATAAAATCTTCCATTTTAATAAAGTGATCATTATACAAATGAAAAACAGATAAATTTTTATTATAATTTTGCATAATTTTTATTATAGCAGAAGCACATATATCTACTGGAGTAAATTCTAACTGCAATTTTGCTAAACTTTTAGGCACTAAACCAATTTCAAAAAATGATTTAATTCTATTTGCAAATGCATTTTCACTTGCATTTATTTGAAATTTTCCATCTTTAAAACGACTTGTAATATTTCCTAGTCTTAAAATTTGTGCTTCTAAACCATTAGAAATTCCAGTAAATACTAATTCTTCGGCTTCAAATTTACTTTTTATATATAAATTATCTAGGTTTTGCCCAATGTTAAAATTTGATTCAGAAAAAGTATTTATATTAGAAGAAATTTTATTTCCAGCAACACTAATAGTAGAAATATATAGCAGACGTTTTTTATACTTTAAGCAATAGTCTATAATATTTTTAGTTAAATCTACATTAATATGTTTGAACTTATTAATATCTCCATAATGTTTTACCATAGCTGCACAATCAATAACAACTGAAATTTTATTTGTTAAATTTTCAAAATTTTCCATTGATAGTCCAAAGTTTTCCTCTGTAATATTAGCAGGAATTATGAAAATTCTCTTATTTATAAAATTATCTAAATCATTTTCAAAATAAAAATGTAAAGTAGCCATGAAACGCTCTAAAGCAGACTGATTATTTTTATTACGAATAATACAGTAAATATTACCATTATCATTTTTTATAAAATCATATAATAAGTGCATACCAACAAAGCCATTACCACCAAGCAATAATACATTATTATTCTTTTTTATTTGTAAAAGTGAAGGCTTAATATTTTGAACACAGTTTTTTTCAAGTATATCTGAAAAATCTTTTACTTTATTATTCGTTTCAATATTTCTCATAGAAGGTGCACCATAATTTTTTTCTAATTCAGTTATAGTAGTATATTTAAATAAATTTGAGTAAGGTATATTTATTCCATAAGAAAGTAATTCGGTTTTAAATCTAATTGCAAGTAAAGAATCTGCACCTAATTCAAAAATATCATCTTCAATACCAACACGAGTATTTAATAATTGCTCCCAAACTTTGCAAGCTAATTTTTCAAAAGATGTTTCTGGAGCTACATAATTTGTTTTTTGCTCTTTAGAAATAGAATAGTTTTCTAATAATTTTTTATTTACTTTTCCATTTGTTGTAATTGGTAAATTGTCTAAACAAATCATGTATTTAGGAACCATATATAAAGGAAGACTTTTCTTTAACTGTGCACGAATTTCTGAACTTTCAATAGGTTTATTTATTGTGTAGAAACATACAAGATAAGCATCATTAACTTCTTTTTTATAAATTACGGCACAATTTTTAATGGCTGGTATTTCTAATAATTTATTTTCAATTTCAGATAATTCTACACGTAATCCTCTAATTTTAATTTGAAAATCTCTTCTACCAGTATACACAATATTTCCGTTCATCAGTATAATAGCCAATATCTCCAGTTTTGTAGATTATACCATCTCCAAAAGGATTATTTATAAAACTTTTTTTAGTTAATTCAGTATTATTTAAATAACCTTTTGAAACTCCTTTTCCACCAACGCAAATTTCACCAGGAACTTTAGTTGGACAAAGATTTAAATTATTATCACAAATATATATAGGTGCATTTTCAAAAGGTTTACCAATAGTAATATTATTAGCATCAGTGATAAGAGCACAAGAGCAACATGCAGTTATTTCTGTAGGACCGTAGCCATTAAAAATTTGAGCATTAGTAACTTTAGAAATTCTTAAGTAAAGTTCAGGTGTAAATACTTCGCCACCTAATTGAATTACCTTTAAATTTTTCAAACATTTTTCTGTAGAAGGATTTAATAATAATTCTATACGGCTAGGAGTAGTTAAAAGAAAATGCACATTATACTTATTAATTACTTCTGCCATAGTAACTGGTATTTTTTGCTCTTCTTCATTTGTTAAAACAAGAGTTTTACCAGAAAGAAGAGGTACAAAAGTTTCTACCATAAACATATCAAAAGAAATAGCACTTATACTAATAAAATTTTCACAATTATCAGTATTCATTTTTAACTTGTAATTAAGTAGTAAATTAATAACACCTTTACGCTTTAGCAATACGCCCTTTGGCGTACCAGTAGAACCAGAAGTATAAATAATACTAAATAAATCTTCAACATCAGAAAATATATTAATATTGTTAGTACTATATAAATCAAAACTTTCATTATCAATGAAACATTTATTAGGAAAATCAATATTTTTCATTTTGCTACTTGTTAATAATAATGAAGCACCACTATTTTCTAACATATATAAAATTCTATCATAAGGTAAATTAGAATCAATCAACATATAAGCTGCTCCAGCCTTTAAAATACCAAGCATACTAATAATTAAATCTATACCACGTGGAAGTAAAATTCCAACAATAGAATTTCTTTTAATATTTTTAGAAATAAGAAAATTTGCTATTTGATTTGCTTTTTTATTAATAAAGTCATAGCTAAAAGTTTTATTCTCAAAAATTATTGCAGTTTTTGAAGGATTATTTAATACTTGTTTTTCAAATAATGTAACAACATTTTCTTCTAGTAAATTAACTTTACTAGAGTTAAATGTTTCCAAAATTTGCATTGTTTCTTCTTGTGATAAAATAGAAATCTCTTTAACAAAAACATGAGGATTTTCCAATGTTTTTTTTAGTAAATTTATGTAATGTGATAAAAACTTCTCCATAAAATTTGCTTCATATAAATTTTTATTATATTCTAAATTAAATATAAAATAATTTTTTTCAGGAAAAATTTCTAATGTAAAGTCGAATTTAGAAATAGAAGAATTAGGAACATAATAGGTAGCAGTTAAATTTCCTAAATTTACTTTTTTCATACCTTCATTTTGATAAACAAACATAGTATCAAATAATGGATTTCTACTAGGGTCTTTTGGCAAATTCAATTTTTTTACTAATTCATCAAAAGGGTAAAAATCATTTTTAAAGTCTTCTAATATATCTTCAGAAACTCTATGCATAAAGTCGAATATTGTTTCATCAGGAATAATTTTTTCTCTTAAAGCCAATGTATTTACAAACATTCCAACAATAGAATGTAATTCTTTTTGATTTCTACCAACTATAGGGGTTCCAATTATAATATCTTCTGCTCCAGTATATTTATATAATAAAATATAATAAAGACTTAAGAAAAATTGGTAGGGAGTAATATTTAACTTATTACACAAAGAATGTATGTTTTGTGCTGCATCTAATTTAGCAGTTAATCTATTACCTTCAAATGAAAGAGTATTAGGACGTGCAAAATTAGTAGGCATATTCAAAGTTGGAATTTCTCCTGTAAATTTTTCTACCCAATAATTTTCCATTTGCTTATATTCTTTAGAATTCATTTTTTGCTGTTCCCAATAAGCATAATCTTTATAATCAATAGAAGAAGCTAAAACATCTTTTCCTTGGTAATAATCACATAGCTCATCAAGAAAAATATAAATAGATTCTCCATCACAAATAATATGGTGCATATCTAATAATAAAATAGCTCTTCCATCTTCTAGTAAGGCAAGTTTAATTCTAAAAAGAGGAGCTTTTCCTAAATCAAAAGGCTTAATAAAAGAGTTAAACAATTCAACCATATTTTTAGAATTTGCATGAACTACTTTTAATTTATATTCAAAAGGAGATATAATTTTTTGCTTTAATTCACCATTTTCCAAAACAAAATAAGTACGCAAAGACTCATGAAGTTCAATTAATTTTGTAATACTATTTTGAAGCTTATTAATATCAGGTGTTTCCTTAAAAATAAGACCTCCAGGAGTATTATATGTAATAGAATTATCTCCTTCTTTTTGAACAGTATAATAAATTCTTTTTTGAGCAGAACTTGTAATATAAGAATCTTGTATACTTACTTTAGAAATTTGTTCATAGTTACTTTTAGAATGCAAATTTTCAATATGTTTACAAAATGTTCTAACAGTAGGGTAATTAAAAACATCTTTTACTTCAGCTCTAATATGAAGGTCATTATCTAGTTCAGTAATAAAACGAATAGCACAAAGAGAATCACCGCCAAGTTCAAAAAAGTTACTAGTAACACTAACTTTTTTAATGTTTAGTAGCTTTTGCCACAAGGCACAAATAGTTTTTTCAGTTTCGTTTTCTGGAGCAACATAATCATAATCTATTTTAACATCAGGAAGAAGCTTAGCATCTATTTTTCCATTTATACTTAAAGGTAACTCTTTCAATTCAACAAAATGCGAAGGAACCATATAATATGGAAGTTTTTTTATCGCATAATTTTTTAAGTCATCCTTTTCTATATTATCTGCAACAAAATAACAGCAAATGCTATCTATGTCATTCACTTTTTTTACAACTGTTACACATTTCTCGATGCCTTTATATTGAAGAATTACTTTATTAATTTCTTCCAGTTCTATTCTTAAGCCTCTTATTTTTACTTGAAAATCATTTCTTCCAATATATTCAATTTCACCATTTGGTAAAAATCTTGCTAAATCTCCAGTTTTATATAATAAACCATTTCCAAAAGGATTTTTAACAAAATTTTTTTCCGTTAATTTAGGCTCATTTACATAGCCATAAGAAACACCATCACCTGCAATACATAACTCACCTACTATTTCAGGAGGACACAAATTTAAAAACTTATTACAAATATACACCTTTACATTAGGCAAAGGATTTCCGATTGTAATGCCATCAGGTGAAGTAATTAATTTATAAGTAGCACAAGATGTAGTTTCAGAAGGTCCGTATCCGTTATAAATTTTAGCATTAGTGTAATGCACTAATTTATTATAAAATTCTGGATTTAATACTTCTCCACCTAATTGAACAGCTTTTAAACATTTAAGACATTTACTAGTATTGTAATTTAATAATAGTAAGTTCATTTTAGATGAAGTAATAAGCATAAATTCTATATTTTCTTTTTCTATTAAAGAAGACATAAAAATAGGATTTTTAGATTCTTCTTCATTTGCTAAAATAAGTCTTTTACCAAGTAAAAGAGGAATCCATACTTCTGCAGCAAACATATCAAACGAAATAGAACAAATACTAATAAAATTATTTAAAGTATTTGCCTTCATAGATTTTGTATAGCCTAAAACTAAATTTAACATACTATAATTTTTAACTAATATACCTTTTGGTGTGCCAGTAGAACCAGAAGTATAAACAACAGATAAATAATTTTCTGGTTTGCAAGGTAAATTTAAATTATTATCATTTAAGCTATCAAAATTAATATCTTCCAATAAAACACTATTAGGCAATTCAGCATTATATAAGCTTTTATTAGTAATTACTAAAGATACATTAGCATTTTTTAACATATAATTTATACGCTCTAAAGGCAAACTAGACTCTATTAATAAATAAGCACAACCTGCTTTTTTAATAGCTAACATAGCAACAATTAAATCACTACACCTTGGTAAAAAAACTGCGATTTTATCATTTTCACGAACATTTTTAGACCTTAAAAAATTTGCAAGTTTATTAGCTTTTTTATTTAATTCGTCATAAGTAAAAGCTTTATCTTCAAAAACAAGAGCTACATTATTAGAATAATTTTTTACTTGCTCTTCAAACACAGAAACAATACTTGCATTTTTATTATAGGAGATGTTAGTATTATTAAAGTTATTTAGTATTTCAAATTTTTCCTTATCAGTAGTTATTTCAATATCCTTTATTAAAATTTTAGAATAAGAAAGAACTTGTTTGCAAATAGTTAAAATACGGTTATGCATTTTTTCAATATCTTCTTTAGTCAATTTAGAAGTCTGATAATCATAAAAAATATCCAAATTGCCAGTATTGTCCATATCAAAAAAATGAATTTCAAGAGTTTCTACAGTTTGACCAGTAAATAGCCATTCAGAAGAATATGAAATTTCAGAAATTTTATTCTTATCACGAGCATTCTGATAAGAAAGTACAACATCATATAAATTTTGTGTATAATTGTATTTTCGCTTTAATTCCTCTAATAAAATTGTATATGGATATTTTTGATGTCTATAAATAGACATTTGCTTTAAATTTGTATTTTTTATAAAATCTTCAAAACTAATATCTGGTTTTACTTCTGATTTAAATGGAATAGTGCTAATGTACATGCCAGAAGTATTTTTTTCTTTAAAATTAGAGCGATTTAAAACTGGTGTGCCTATAATAGGATTTTCTATATTATTAATTTTAGCAAGATAAATAGAAAAAGCACACATAAAAAATGTATAAATAGAACAATGATAATTTTTACAAAAATTTAAAATTTGTTCATAAAGATTTTTTTCTAAATGAAAAGTTTTCCTAGCTGCATTAGAAGAAGCTGTACCTATATTATTTGTTATTTTTGCAAGTTCTGGAACTGTGCAAAAAACATTGTCCCAAAATTCCTTATCTTTTTCATATTTATTAGAAGAAAGATATTCTTTTTCAGAATTAATGTAATCAATGTAAGAAGGATTTAATTCATAATTTATTTCTTGCTTATTAATAAGGTTTGTATAAATTTTAATAACCTCATTAATAAATAAGCTTATACTCCATGCATCAGAAATAATATGGTGAAAAGAAAGCACAAATCCACCAGTTAAGTCTGGAAATTTAAACATAGAAAAAGAAAATAAATCCGAATCTATAAACTTAAAAACTTTATTTACTACATTTTTATCTAATTTTTTTAAATCATCACGATTTTCAAGTTCAAGAAGAGGAATTGAAAATTCCTCATAGTTATGTACATATTGCATAGGAACACCTTTATGCATTACTATTCTTAACCTTGGAGCATCATTATTTTTTACGAATAAATTTAAAGACTTTTTTAAACAGTCAAAATCAATAGGCTCCTTTATAATGAGATTCCCACATATATTATTTAAATTTGTATTAGAAGAATATTCTTCTATTAAATAAATTGACATTTGTTGATTAGTTAAAGAGTATAAATTTTCCTCCATATATAGCCCCTTTTATATAAAATATATTTGCTAAAAGTATACAATAATTGCTTATAAAAAGCAATAAAAATATTACAAAAAAATTCCTTTATTTAATTTCGAAGGTTACAATTCACAGCCTCCCAAATAGGTAAAAAGTCTCTGTAATATATTTGTAATCAAAATTTAACAAAAAAATGATTTTTTAATACCCAAAAATAAAGATAGGAAAAATAAAATATAGTTGTAAAGTTCTAAAAGACTTAAATAGCTGCCTTATTACTTGTTTCTATCTTTTTTCATAAAAAATATTCTATAGAGTGCCTTACGTTTCAATATATGCGTTGAAATATTTGTGTAATGTTATTGAAATATG
>CAZUHD010000048.1:0-12552 GCA_964620415.1 uncultured Clostridium sp. | reverse complement strand
ATCAAAAATATTGCTATAGCTTGTTAAATAACGAATTAGATAATGTAATAATAAAAAATCAAAGAGAAATTCAAAGGGAAGTATCAGAAGAAGGCAAAATTGAAAAAATAACTCGGAATAGTACATCAATGCTTAAATAACCTATCAAATAGAGATTATATAGAATTTGATGAAAGATATATAAAACACACATATAACATTGTTTTAATGACTTTAAAAAATTATAATGTAACATCTGAACTTGAAGCAAATAGAAGATATATGGATTTATTAATACTTCCTCAAACTAATGTAGAAAATAAATATTCAATATTAATAGAATTTAAATACTTAAAAAAGAGTGAAGAAAACTTACTTGAAGAAACAAAGGCAAAAGCAAAAGAGCAAATTTTAGAATATAGCAAATTAGACAAAATAAAAAGCATACAAAAATTAAAAAAATACACAGTTGTAGCAGTAGTAGATGAACTATATGTTGATGAAATTTAATATGGATAGAAAAGCAAAAAATTATCTACAAAACAAGACAAAATCTGGTAAAAAGGTTACATTTCCTAATCTTTGTTAACATAAATAAGCAAAAAAGAATTGATAAGAAATACCAATTCTTTTTAGATTTTATCTTGTTAAAAATAATACAATAACTATAATTCCAAGCATTACTCTATAAACAGCAAATACACTAAAGCTTCCTTTCTTTAAGTAATTTAATAAAAATTTTATAACTACGACTCCCACAATAAAACTAGATATTATTCCAACAAAAAAAGGAATATTAAATGTAAATTTACCTAAATCAAATATTACTGCTGCTAAAGTAATTGGAGTTGCTAGCATAAATGAAAATCTTGCAGCTGATTCTCTATCAATATTTAGGGCTCTTGCGACTGTCATTGTAATACCAGAACGAGAGACACCCGGAAATGCAGCAGCTAAACTTTGTGATAATCCTATTAACATAGATTGTTTAAATGTTATTTTATCATATTTGACTGTACTTTTGGCTTTTTTATCTACGATATATAAAATTATTCCCATTACTATCAAAGTTATAGCAATTACTAACATTTCTACATCTTTTCTATTTTCAAATATCTTTCCTGCAATTTTATCTAAAATTAAGCTTAAAATTCCAGCTGGTATAGTTGTAAAAACTATGTACCAGAAAAATCTGCCTTCTTTTGTGTGTTTTTGCTTGACTACTTGATTATATCCTCCTCTAATTAGTTTAATCCAATCTTTATAGAAAAATAATATAATAGCCAAAAGAGTTCCTATATGTAAAGCAACATCAAAAGATTCTGACATTTCTTCCCAACCAAAAATCCATGGAAAAAGGTTTAAATGTGCAGAGCTTGATATAGGTAAAAACTCAGTTAATCCCTGTACTATCCCTAATATTAATGCGTGTATTGTACTTACCATAATAACACCGTCCTTTTATTTCATTATATGAGTTTTTATTAAATTTTATTTCTATTCTCCATTATAATCTACATTGTATTGTTCACCTTCCATCTGACACAATGAATAATACATTTTGCCTTCTCTTTCCACTCCATCGACTAATATAACAGATCTTGTTTGTATATTAACTATAAAATCATATTTTATTCCTTCTAAGTCTAATTCTTGTTTTATATAATCTACACTAAAATATCTATAATCTTCAAATGAACCTAGGTTACTTTGAGCTACATTATCAGCATTTGCTGCATCATATGCTGTTTTTGCTTTAGAAGAAGCAGCACTTACATCTGTTCCGTATGTGCTAATTTCCCCTCCATTTTTATAGATTTCATATAATTCATTTACTTTTGCCTGCATGGTTTTCATTTCTGAAACCGCTTCATAATATTTTGCATTACTCATTGCCTTAAAGCCACTGTATGAACTGATTGAAACTATAAGTGTTAATATTACTACTGTTATAGCTAAAGCTATAAGTGTAATACCCTTATTATTTTTTAGCATAATCTTCTCCCTTTCATTACTATTTTTCGAGCATTTTGCTTAATACACATATAAACATAGCATGGCTCCAGCCCAAACCTATCACCCAATTAGATTTTAAGGTTTCATTATTAACTTGTTCACCTAAAAAGTTTAATTTGCTTGCTGATTTTATAACAAATTCAAAGCATTGTTTTGCTTTTAATTTTTCTCCTTTTTCTAAATAATATAATGCCATCCACATATTAGCTATAGGCCAAGGGTTTCCATTCATATAATGATCTCCTTCAAATCTTTGTAAGCCTCCTGTATATGTACGTAAACTTAAGTTTATTCTCTCAACAGTATTTAATATTTTTCTCTCTTTTGGAGTGAAAACATTAAAAGGAACAACTCCACCCAAAAGACTAATATCCATTTTTTTGTCATCCGCATTTCTTACATAAGATTTTTTTTCATCATCATACAAATTATAATTAATGTATTTTTTTATTTCTAATTGTAATTTTTCCATTTCATCTATTGACTTACTTATTTTTTCATCTTTTAATCTGTTATTTTCAAAATCTGAAACATTTTCACCAAGAATTTTGTAAATTTTTCTCATTACATCAAAAGCTGAAAATATAGAGCATAGAGAATAAAAATGGACTCCTTCACACATTTCCCATAAATCATAACTAACATGATATTTATTTGTTTTTTCTAAAATATCTTTTATATATCTTTTTAGGAAATCAATAGCTTTTTCACACATAGGTAATGTATCTTTCAAAAACTTTTCGTCTTTCGTATATTCATAATGTGAATATACACCATATACCACACTTGCTGTTTCATCTACTTGATAGCCCCAACAAGGAGCAAGCTTCATATCAGAGAAAAATCTCTGTTCCCACATACCATTTTTACTTTGAGTTTGTTTACAAAATATTTTATAAAATTTATCTACATCTTGTTTCATATTTAGAATGTCCATTGCTTTTGTAATAAAAACAGCATCTCTTGGCCAACAATACGCATATCTGCCACATTTTGTAAAATCTTCATCAATTTCTGGAGAAGCAATTATTCCACCAGTTTCACTATTTATAAGTAATGGAAATAATAAAATACTTCTATAATAAATATCAATTATTTGTTCTTCTAAAACATTATTTGGTTCTTTTAAACTTAATTTATCATGCTCTTTTAGATATTTTCTCCAATAGTTTTTGGTCTTTGTATATTCTGTTTTAAAATCAATTTTCCTTATTCTTTCTATTTCAGTTTCTATATTTGCCATTTTTTCTGGTTGTGGTTCTATTAATATCAATATATCTATTTGTTTTTTCTCGCCAGAGCCTATTTTACCAATATCATAAGAAACTGCAGAATCTGCTGACATTCCTATATAATCCTTGTCCCATATTTCTCCTGAAAAAATATTATTTTTAGCTCCATGTATTTGTGAAGAATTAACCTTCCTATCTTTACAAAAAGTAGATACCATATAATCATGTGAATATTGTATCATTCCATTATCTATAATTTTACAACTTACAAAATTATTTTTATCTGAACTTATCCCTTGATGTATCAAAAACTTCACATCCAAATCTATTGCATTTTCATTTATTAAAGTATATCTTCTAACTAAAACATTTTCTTTTATAGGTACAAAGTCTGTTTGTAAAATCTTTAGTTCAAAATAAGTATTTGTTATTTCTGTATTTAAAATATTAGTATTTAAATCATAATATTGTCTATAAACATTATTTATATCATCATGTAGGTATATTAAATTAGAGTCATTTATTTTCACTCCTACATGGCTAAAATCTATATGTTGTTTTATACTTCTTCCTGGGAAGTATAGCCTTTGTAGCTCTCCCTTACCTGTAAATGTAGCTAGTACATTTTTATTTCCAACTATTGCTTCATTTATATATTTTTCCATTCTATTCCCCTTCTTCTTTAGCCTTCTATTATTCTCAAGATGTTTTGTTCTAATTCCCTCATTTTTTCTTTAATACGGAATAAGTCTTCATCTCTCAAATCTTCATCTTTCAAATCTTCTTGTACAGCATCTTTCATGTCATCTAGTTCTAGTTGTAATTTTGATAATCTTTCTAAAATCTCTGTCTTAATTGTCTTTGGTTTAAGAGTTTTAAGTTTATTTATAAGTTCTGGTGCTTCTTTTATTTCATATGTTTCACCATAATCAGGTATTATAACAGGTGTTTTAGCTTCCTCTTCTATTTTTTCTTTTAGTACTAATTTTGATTCTTCCTCACCATGAACTAAAAATATATGTGATGGTCTTTTATCATTAAATGAATATATAAAATTCATGAGTCCTTCTTGATCTGCATGTCCTGAATACCCTTCTATATATTCTATTCTTGCATTTACTGCTATTTCTTCTCCAAAAATTTTTACTTTCTTTGCCCCATTTACTATACTATATCCTAAAGTTCCAGGTGCTTGGTATCCGACAAAAAGAATAGTGTTTTTGGGATTCCACAAATTATGTTTTAAGTGGTGTTTTATTCTTCCAACATCACACATTCCACTTGCAGAAATTATTATTGATGGAGTAGTTCCTTCATTTAAAGCTTTTGATTCTTCTGCTGTTACAGTAAAATTTAGCCCTGGAAATTCTAATGGATTATCTCCGTTTTCGATTTCTGCTCTCGTTTCTTCATCAAATAGATCCATATTTTTATTAAATATTTCTGTTGCTGAGATTGCAAGAGGACTATCTACATATACAGGTGCTTTCATTAAAGTTTCATATTCCTTGATAAAGTTCTCATCTGAGTTTGTTTCTTTTATCTTATTTAATTCATATAAAATTTCTTGTGTTCTTCCAACTGCAAATGAAGGAATTATTACATTTCCTCCTCCATCTAAAGTTTCTGATACAATTTTTAAAAACATCTCTGCTTTTTCATCATTTTTTAGGTGATGTCGATTTCCATAAGTTGATTCCATAACAAGAAAATCTGCATCTTCAATCATCGTAGGTTCACTTAAAAGAGGTATATCGTTGTTTCCTAAATCTCCAGAGAAAACTGTTTTTATTTGTTTTCCATCTTCATTTACCCAAAGTTCTATAATACTTGAACCTAGCATGTGTCCTGCATCATTAAATCTTACATGTATATCAGGTGTAATTTCTATAATTTCATCATATTTTACTGATACAAAAATTTCTAATGATTTTATAGCATCTTCTGCCGTATACATTGGAGGAAGTTCTTTTTCTCCTTTTCTTACTCTTTTCCTGTTTCTCCATTCTACTTCCATTTCTTGGATATGTCCACTATCTGGTAACATGATACTACATAAATCACATGTTGCTTTATGTGCATATACTGGATTTCTATATCCTTCATTATATAATTTTGGTATTCTTCCAGAATGGTCGATATGTGCATGAGTTAAAAGTAGAAAGTCAATTTCTTGAACATCAAAGTCAAATGGTGCTTGATTATCAAATTCATCTTCTCCTGCACCTTGGAACATACCACAATCTACTAAAAATTTTTTCCCCGCAGCTTCTACTAAAAAGTTCGATCCTGTAACACTTCTTGTTGCTCCTAAAAAAGTAATCTTCATATTATTCCTCTTTCTATATAAATAAATTCATTTTTTTATTAATTTTTATCTTAATATTTTCTTTAGTTACATTTTCTAATTTTATCTTGCTTTCTTCTGTGTCTTCATCATAAATCATTAAATAAATTCCAGTTTTATCTGACAATATTTTTACATTTATATCTTCAAGACGCACTATTTTTGATAATAATATTTTGTTTATAATTTCTTCATTTACATTACTATCATTTGTTATTTTAATAATTACTTTCATATCTATTGCTTTATTTGTTATACATTTAATTAGTTGTCCTAGTTTTTCATGCAGTTCTTCTATTTCATAAATAGATTGTTTTTCATTTATTGGCAATAAATTATAATATCTACATTTATAAAATTCATTTATCATTTCTTCTTTTTCTTTTGCTTTTTGGATCTCTTTATACATACAATTTATTATTTCTTTTTGTAGTTCTATTATAGTATTTGTTATTTCTTCTTTAAGGTCTATATCTTCATACATATCTATATATTTTAAATTTTCTTCTATGTCATGTTTTCTTTTTAAAAAAGCACTTGGTGTCATCATTTTGTTATATTCATTAATTTCTTTTAATAAATCTAGTCTTTCATCTTTTAGCTGCTCTTTTAAAACTCTAATACTAAAAATCTTTTTTTCTAAAGGTAAGTTTTCATTTCTTTTATCATATTCATTTTGTATAAGTTTTTTATCACTTAATATCTTATCTAAGTCCTTTATTTTTTTCTCTTTTTTCTTTTTTAGTTTAGAAACTTTAGCCAAATATATTTCTCTATTTTCTAACTCATAGTATTCATCTTCTAAATCTTCTTTTCTATTTGTTATACTGTTTTTATATTTTCTATCACTTATAGCTTTTTTCCAAATAGATAGTTTCATTAAATATGTTATTATCTGTTCTTTTACTTTACTACCATATTGTTCTTCTATCCTTTCTTTAAACAATTCAAAATAATCAACTAATGAATCATAATTATTTACCCATTTATCTAAAAATTCGTTGCCTACTAAAAAATTTATATTTTGATACATTAAATTATAATCCAAATCTTTTATATCTTTTATAATAACATTCCAAGAAAATCCACTAAAGTCACGAAGTGGCTCTACCATATTCATAGTATTTCCTATATTTAAAAACTCAGAAAAGGCTATACAAATATTTTCATCTAAATCTTCCATAATTATATCTTTCTTTTCTGTTTTTGATAATTCTTCTAAAATTTTATTATCTACAGGAAAACATATAATACTTCTCTTATCTTTATTTTCTGGTTCTTTGCTATCTTTATCTGGAAATTCTATTTTATCACAATTTTTATCTATTATATTTATTAGTTTCTCTATATACTCGTTTTTGTTAAAAGCCTCTCTTTTTATAATAAAATAGTCATTATATCCAGTTTCAATTTTATAAAACATATTTAATAAAACATTTTTAATTTCTTCTGAAAATCCTTTTTTACTTAAAACTTTCTCTAAATGATTATTTAAATTTTGCTTTACAATCTTCTTTAAAAGTTTATCTTTTTTCAACTTTCTTATCCTTTCTATTCCTCTGCTTTTGTACCCATTTTCATTTCTGCAAGTTTATCTAAAGTCCATAGTACTTCTCTAGGTTTACTTCCTTGATATCCAGATATTACACCCTTTTCTTCCATTTGGTCTATTATTCTTCCTGCTCTTGCATATCCTACTTTAAATTTTCTTTGTATAAATGATGTAGATGCCTGTCCTGTTTCAACAACTGTATCTATTGCTTCTTCAAGGAATGGATCTAAATCATCTTCTCCACCTTCATTACTATTTTGTTTTTCTTTTGTTCCATCAGCATCTTTTCCACTATTTTCTATAGTATTTAATATGTAATCACTATACTCAGCTGTTCCATTTGATTTTACAAATTCAACAATTTGTTCAACTTCTTCATCTGAAATAAATGCTCCTTGTACTCTAGTAGGTTTTGCACTTCCAGAAGGGAAATATAACATATCTCCTTTTCCTAATAACTTTTCAGCCCCTACTGTATCTAATATTGTCCTTGAGTCTATTTGAGATGATACAGCAAATGCTATTCTCGAAGGTATATTTGCCTTTATTAATCCTGTAATTACATCTACAGATGGTCTTTGTGTTGCAATTACTAAATGCATTCCTGCTGCTCTTGCTTTTTGTGCTAATCTACAAATTGATTCTTCAACTTCTTTTGCTGCTACCATCATTAAATCTGCAAGCTCGTCTATAATTACAACTATTTGTGGAAGTGTACCTTGTTTTTCATTTTCTGCTATTTTGTTATATCCTTTTAAATCCCTTACACCTTTTTCAGCAAATAAATTGTAACGATTATCCATTTCTTGTACTGCCCAGGCTAATGCTCCCGCAGCCTTTTTAGGGTCTGTTACAACTGGTATTAATAAGTGTGGTATTCCATTATATACAGAAAGTTCAACTACTTTTGGGTCAACCATAACAAGTTTTACTTCACTTGGCTTGGCATTATATATGATACTTGTTATTATTGTATTTATACAAACAGATTTACCTGAACCTGTTGCTCCTGCAATTAAAACATGTGGCATTTTAGCAATATCAGCAATCGCAGGTTCTCCTCCGACATCTTTTCCTAATGCTACACTTAATTTTGATTTATTATTTACAAAAGCATCACTTTCTATAACCTCTCTTAATGATACCATCTCTTTTTCTTTATTTGGTACTTCTATTCCAACTGCTTGTTTTCCTGGAATTGGTGCTTCTATTCTTATTGTTTCTGCTGCTAGATTTAATGCTATATCATCAGCTAAGTTTGCAATTTTACTAACTCTAACACCTTCTGCTGGTTTTAGCTCATATCTTGTGATTGCAGGTCCTACTGTTACATTTTCTACTTTTGCAGAAACGCCAAAACTATATAATGTTTTTTGAAGTTTGCTAGCAGTTTCTGTTAAAGACTTCGTTCCTCCTTTTAATGAGGGTTTTGGAGCTTCTGCAAGGAAACTTACTGGTGGGAATATATAATTATCTTCTTCTACTGAAATTGTATGTTCTAATTGTAAAACTTGTTTTGTTTTGTCTTCTTTTTCTTCTTCTTTTTGAATAAATAAATTATTTTCATTTGGTTTTTCTACATCAAGTTCCTGCACATCATTTGATTTTTGTTCTTCTTTTGGCTTTTTAAATATCTTTGTAAGTACTCCTTGATCTGCTTTTTCATCATTTTCTATTATTCTACCATTTAAATTAATTTTTATTTGTTCAGGATCTACTTTTTGATTTTGCATATCCTGTACTTCCTTAATTTCTTCATCATTATGTGACTTTATTACCTCTTTTTTCTGGTGACGAGCTCTTTTTTGGCTAATATTTTCTTCTCTTTGTTTCTTTCTTTGTTCTTTTGCTTCTTCATGTATCTCAGCTTTTTTGTTTATATATTCAGCTATATCTATTCCATAAATAAATGCAAGTAACATTAAAGTTATTCCTATACTTAATAATAAGGCTCCGAATTTTTCCTAGCATATTAACTAATACTATTGCAGCGAGTGTTCCTATTGCTCCACCACCCACATTACCTGTTCCTAAGGCATATGCTTTTTTTAAGTTTTGAGACATATCTTCTACTATTTCTATGTTTCCATTCCATATTTGAATTATACTCATTATTACTGATATACATATTAAAAGAAGTGTATATTGAATTAATTTTCCTGAAATATCGTACTCATCACTTCTTGCGATTTTTATTGCTGCTAAAAAAGTTCCAATTGGTAATATATATCTAACAATTCCTAGCATTCCACCTAAAATTTCATTTAGTTTTTGACCTACTATTCCTGAATTTGTATATAAAAGAGCAGCTAAAACAACACTAAAAACAATTATTCCTATTACTACTAAATTAATGTTTTGTCTTTGTGCTTTTTTTCTTGTTTTTCCTCTTGTTTCAGTAGTCACGGCTCTTTTTTTCCTTTTTGCCATTACTTATCATCCTTCCAATCTTTTATCATACTTTTACAAGATACATTGTACCAAAAGAGAAAAAAAATAGCAATAAAATTTTGCTATTTTTTTTGTGTTCTTATTAATTATTTTATTCTAGTTCTTTTCTACTATTTTGAACTGTTTTCATTGTATCTTCTAAAGATAATTGAATTAAATTCATTGCTTCTGAGATATTTTTTTCTAAATTCTGTAATGTTTCTGATAATACTTTTTGTGTATTTTCTAGTAAATTGTCTGCATATTCTTTTGTTCCATTTGTGATTTCTCTTGACATCTCATTTGCTGTTTCAATTATTTCATTTTTTTGATCATAGGCTTTTCTTGTTATTTCATGTTCATCTATCATTGAAATTATTCTACTTTCTGCTTCCTTTACAATATCATCCGCTTCTTTTTGAGCTTCCACAAGAATACGCTGTCTTTCTTCTTTTATCCATTTTGCTTGTTTTAATTCATCTGGTAATTTAATCCTAATATCTTGGATAATTTCAATTATTTGTTGTTTGTTTACTATTGCCTTATTTATAAATGGTATATTTTTACTTTTTTCAAGAATATCCTCTAAAGTTTCTAATAAAGTGAATATTTCCATTTGTCTATTCTTCCTTTCTCGTTAATTTGTTTTCTTTAAAAATAAAATCCATGCTCTTCCATATTTTCTTATATCTGTTAATATTATATGTTTATTCTCTTCTAATTGTTTTATTATCCTTTTTTCATCATCAGTTTCTACAATAATTGATGTTTCATTATGTATTACTTCATTTTTTATTAGCTCATAAATTGCTATTTTAATGAAATCTGTTTTATAAGGTGGATCTAAATATATTATATCAAACTTTTCACCTTTTATTTTTTTTATTAATTCCTGAAAGTCCATATTGTAAAGTTTAACTTTTTCTTCAAGATGTGTTTTTACTATATTCTTTTTTATAATTTCAAATGCAGCTTTGGAATTATCACATAAAATAACTTCCCTTGCTCCTCTACTTGCAAATTCTAATCCTATTGCTCCACTACCAGCAAATAAGTCTAATACTTTAGCATTTTCAATATATTTGGAAATAATATTAAATACTGATTCTTTTACTCTATCGAGAGTTGGTCTTGTATCAAGTCCATCTAAAGTATATAACTTAGTTCCTTTAGCTTTTCCACTTATAATTCTCATCGTGTCCTCTTTTTAAAGAAAATATTTATTATATTATATTATATTATATTTTATATTTTTTGATTTTAAAGTCAAGTAAAATGCTTAAAATGTAATAAAATATTAATATTGATGTAATATTACATATATATTACATCAATATTATCAACTTTTTTGTCTATTCTTTTGCTTTTTTGAATCTTTTTATAACACTTTCTTTTCCTAATACTCTCATTATTTCATACATATCTGGAGTGTTTGTTCTTCCTGTTAAAGCAACTCTTAATACCGTACTTACATCTCCAACGTGTGCTTTATATTTTCCTGGATTTTCTTTAAATTCTTTTACTTCTTTTGCATATCCTAGTTCTCCTGCTAGTTCTTTTATTTTGTTAAACCATGTTTGTTTATCATCCTTTTCATCATAATATTTTTCAATATATAGTGTTAGAATTTTATCGATTTCCTGTTTATTAGAAATTATTTGATATGGATATTCTTGGATCTTGCTCAAGAATTTTTCGTCATACATATAATAAATGTTTTCTTTTACGTCTGACCATTTTGCTATATCTTTACGAGGCTTTGCATTTCCTCTTTCTATTCCTAATACTTTTAAAGAGTATTCTTTATCTGATAACATTTCTGCAAGTTCTTCATCATATTTTTTAGCCCAGTTAATTGATTTATCATATACTTCTTCAGCTGTCATTTTTGATATTATAATTTTTGATACGTCTAATAATTTTGTCATATCAAATAGAGCTCCACTTACACTCATTTTATTTAACTGGAAGTCAAATTCATCAAGTTTTTTGTCTGGGTTTGCTCTTCTCCAATTTTCAAAATTTGAATTTGCAATATTTAATAAATATTCTTTCACTGCAAGTGAAGGGATTCCTTCTTCTATATAATAACTTGCCGCAGCCTCTGGATCTTTTCTTTTACTTATTTTTCTCTTATTTCCATTATCATTTTTAAGAAGTGTTGATGTATGAGCATATTTTGGTACTTTAAATCCTAGTTCTTGGAATAATTGTATATGAAGTGGAACTGATGATAACCATTCATCTCCCCTTGTTACATGTGTTGTTCCCATTAAGTGATCATCTACTGCGTGTGCAAAATGGTATGTTGGTAGCCCATCTGCTTTTATTATAACTATATCTTGATCATTTTCTGGAAAGTCTACATTTCCTTTTATTACATCATGGTGTTTTATTTTTCTGTCTTCTCTACCTGATGATTTAAATCTTACAATATACTCTTCTCCATTTTTTATTTTTTCAGCAGCTTCTTCAACTGTTATGTTTCTACATTTTGCCCATATTCCATAATAACCTGGTCTTACTTTTGCAGCCTCTTGTTTTTCTCTTATTTCTTCTACATCTTCTTGAGAGCAAAAACATGGGTATGCTTTTCCTTGCTGGACTAAGTATTTTGCATATGCTTCATATATTTCTTTTCTCTCGCTTTGTTTATATGGTCCATAATTGCCTTTACTTTCATTTTCTGAGATCATGCCCTCATCAGGAACTATATCAAAATCATGTAAAGAATTAATTATCTGCTGGATGCCACCTTCAACTTCTCTTTTTTGATCTGTATCTTCTATTCTCACAAAAAATACTCCACCTGTCTGATCAGCCATTTTTCTTGCAAGTAATGCTTGATATATTGTTCCTATATGTACATTTCCCGTAGGACTAGGTGCAACTCTTACTACCATTGCCCCTTCCTTTAAATTTCTTCTTGGATATTTTTCTTCATAATATGATATTTCTTTTGCATTTGGAAACATTAAGTCTGCTAAATCTTTATA
>CAZUHD010000047.1:0-12743 GCA_964620415.1 uncultured Clostridium sp. | reverse complement strand
TTATCTTTATAGGTCCTAAACAAGTGATTTTTAAATTATTAAGCTCAAGGGTGTTGCCTGGTTTGAAAACTGCGACTTTACAAGCATTAACAGCTGAGGTTAATTTAGTTCTTAAATTTTTATTTTTTTCATCATTAATTCCTTCTAATATAGTTTTCTTGACTGCATTACTCTTTCCAAAAGTACTTGCATTAGTAATTAGTGTATCAATTCCATATCCATATATTATTGGACTTGCAGCTGGAACATGGTCACGATGTCCATGTGTTCCAATATAGTAATCAATGTGTTTTACACCAATTTTATTTAAATAATTCATTTCAGCTTTTGCATCTCTATAAAATCCACCATCTATGAAAAGAGATTTATCTCCATCTTTTATATATATTGCATCAACTCTAGAATTTGGATTAATAAAGTGAACTTCTAATCCACTAGATGATAATGCATCAAAATTGTTGTAATTCATAATTTGAGAAACACGAGTGGTTACAGCATTTGCCCATGCATCTGCAGAAGATGGTGCATATATTTTACTAATTTGGCTTATATTAATATTTCCTGCATTGAAGTAAGAAGATCCTTCAGCCATTAATTTAGCAAAATCTGTGAAACTACTTCCATATGATAAATATGTTTTATACATTTGACCATCTACATTAACTACTAAATCCTTACTAGTACCTGGGTACTTAAATAAATTATAGCCAACTCTGACTATGCTACTATCTGTAGCACCAAGTTGTACTGCATAATCTGAAACAGCAAGCATAAAAGCAGCAGAAACATGGTATTTATCTTGAATTTCATCAATAACTTGTAAGGTAGAAGAAGTATAAATGGTTTGTTTTAATTTATTTAAAGCATCATTACCATATTTTTTTCCGAGCCCAGTTATCTAATATATGTAGTATTGCAGAAGAAGATAATTTAGGCAATCCATTTAACACATCAGTTTTAACAATTGTATTTTTTGTAACAGAATACTCTTGAGATAAATCTCCAGGATCCATTCCAGGATCACTAGGAGTAGGATCTGGTTCTGGTTCTGGCGTAGGAGTAGGTGAAGGTGAAGGTGTAGGTGTAGGATCAGGTTCAGGAGTTGGTGTTGGAGTAGGAGTAGGAGTAGGAGTAGGAGTAGGAGTTGGTGTTGGTGTAGGGTTAGGCGTAGGTGTAGACTCATGCTCCGTAAAACCAGACAAATCTAACTGGAAGACTTTCTTACTAGGCACCATAGAGTAATCATAGAATGGTGATTTACTCTTAGCTTTTTCTTTATTATAATAGTTAGTAATGTATTTTCCTTTTAAATTAGCATTATATGAACCATCTTTAGCAAATAGATAATCTTCTATTAAAAAAGTACGGCTGTTTACTTCATTTACTGCAAGATAAGTTTTAGATGTAAAGATACTAAGTTTGGAACTTTTATCTTGACTATTATAAGTCCAAAATTCACCTTTTTTTAGATAAGCATTCCAAGAAAAGAATTTTATAGTAGATGTATCATTTACAGTAATGTTAAAAGCTCCTGTTCCTTTAATTTTCATTTTGTTTCCTTCAATATTTGCTATATTGGAATTACTAGAAGTAATAGAAGAATAGGTTCCTGTAAATTCTACAGTACTTCCATATTCAACAAGGTAGGTATCGTTATATTTGGTAGGTTCGGCTGCATAAGAAACAGTTAAACCTGATATAAAAACAATTATTAAAAATAATAAAAAATATATTTTATTTTTCATAAAAGTTTTTCCTCCCTTCCAAGAATCTATTTTTTAATTTAAACTTGTGAAATATAAAGCATCTGCAACTTTACGACTGCAACCTTTTACTTTTTTTCCAGCTCCACTGGTTTTTCCTCTAAACCATAAAGAAGATGAACCGCCACCATCCATGTTAAATAGTAATTTACAGTTAAATAACATACCAACGTTTTGAAGATTATATAAAGTTGTTGTACCTTTAGCAGTAATTATAATATAATTATTTTCATCAACTTGTCCAACTAGTGTAGCATAACGACGGGTAGAATATGATTTCCTAGATCCTTTCTTTTGAGTATATTTTTTACCATTTTTTATTATTAATGGACCAAATGTAAATGAATCTTTTACACCGTCATTATATACATCTGAGTAAGGATTACTTTCGTAATACTTAAAACTACCATCTGGCAATATACCAAGTAAAGAATTACATTTTTGACCTTTTACTTTTCTTCGTGTTACTCCATTAGATATAACTAAATATCCTTCTGTTGTCATATTCCATTTAGAGGTTCCTAAATTTTTTATAGCAGATTCTCGTGGCGTATAAGATCCGACTTAGATAGAAACCACTTCCATTGCAACCTACTATAGCATGATTAATTTTATCTAACATTGTATTAACGGTTTTTAAGCTTTTATTCCATCCTGCTTCTGCTTTTTTTACTTGAGAAGATGGATCATATACCCAAATTTTTGTAACATAACAATTTTTTATATCTTCAATTGAAACATTAATTGAATTATCTGAATATTTATACTTAACTTTACCAGAGGTAGAGTATTGATAAATTCCTTTAGATGGTAATGCAGTATATGTTTTATAATTCATGATTTCAGAAACGCGAGTGGCTACAGCATTTGCCCATGTATCTGAAGAAGATGGTGCATATATTTTACTAATTTGACCTATATTAATATTTCCTGCATTGAAGTAAGAAGATCCTTCAGCCATTAATTTAGCAAAATCTGTGAAACTACTTCCATATGATAAATATGTTTTATACATTTGACCATCTACATTAACTACTAAATCCTTACTAGTACCTGGGTACTTAAATAAATTATAGCCAACTCTGACTATGCTACTATCTGTAGCACCAAGTTGTACTGCATAATCTGAAACAGCAAGCATAAAAGCAGCAGAAACATGGTATTTATCTTGAATTTCATCAATAACTTGTAAGGTAGAAGAAGTATAAATGGTTTGTTTTAATTTATTTAAAGCAGCATCACCATATTTTTTTCCGAGCCCAATTATCTAATATATTTAGTATTGCAGAAGAAGATAATTTAGGTAACCCATTTAATACATCAGTTTTAACGATTGTATTTTTTGTAACAGAATACTCTTGAGATGAATCTCCAGGATCTATTCCAGGTTCACTAGGAGTAGGATCTGGTTCAGGATCTGGTTCTGGTTCGGGTGTAGGAGTAGGTGAAGGTGTAGGAGTAGGATCAGGTTCAGGAGTTGGTGTTGGAGTTGGAGTTGGGGTAGGTGTAGGGTTAGGAGTAGGTGTAGGCTCATGCTCCGTAAAACCAGACAAATCTAACTGGAAGACTTTATTATTAGGCATCATAGAGTAATCATAGAAAGGTGATTTACTCTTATCTTTTTCTTTATTATAATAGTTAGTAATATATTTTCCTTTTAAACTATCTTTATATGAGCCATCTTTAGCAAATAGATAATCTTCTACTAAAAAAGTATTGCTGTTTACTTCATCTACTACAAGATAAGTGTTAGATGTAAAGATATTAATTTTAGAACTTTTATCTTGGCTATTATAAGTCCAAAATTCACCTTTTTTTAGATGGGCATTCCAAGAGAAAAATTTTATAGTAGATGTATCATTTACAGTAATGTTAAAAGCTCCTGTTCCTCTAATTTTCATTTTGTTTCCTTCAATATCTGTTATATTGGAATTACTAGAAGTAATAGAAGAATAGGTTCCTGTAAATTCTACAGTACTTCCATATTCAACAAGGTAGGTATCGTTATATTTGGTAGGTTCGGCTGCATAAGAAACAGTTAAACCTGATATAAAAACAATTATTAAAAATAATAAAAAATATATTTTATTTTTCATAAAAGTTTTTCCTCCCTTCCAAGAATCTATTTTTTAATTTAAACTTGTGAAATATAAAGCATCTGCAACTTTACGACTGCAACCTTTTACTTTTTTTCCAGCTCCACTAGTTTTTCCTCTAAACCATAAAGAAGTTGAACCACCGCCATCTAGGTTGAATAATAAATTACAATCTAATTTCAAACCAAAGCTTGCAAGTGTAGATAACTTTGCAGAACCTTGAGTAGCAATTATAATAAAGTTATTTTCATCAACTTGTCCAACTGCTGTCCTAACGGCAGAAGTGCTGTAACCATGTCTAGGTGATCCTACTTTTTGAGTATATTTTTTACCATCTTTTATTAATAATGGACCAAATGTAAATGAATCTTTTACGCCATCATTATATACATCTGAGTAAGGATTGTTTTCGTAATACTTAAAACTACCATTAGGTAATATACCAAGTAGACAATTACATCTTTGACCTTTTACTTCTCTTCGTGTTACTCCATTAGATATAACTAAATATCCTTCTGATGTCATATTCCATTTAGAGGTTCCTAATTTTTTTATAGCAGATTCTCTTGGATTATAAGATCCGATTTAGATAGAAACCACTTCCATTACAACCTACAATAGCATAATTAATTTTGTCTAACATTGTATTAACGGTTTTTAAGCTCTTATTCCATCCTGCTTCTGCTTTTTTTACTTGAGAAGATGGATCATATACCCAAATTTTTGTAACATAATATTTGTTTATATCTTCAATTGAAACATTAATTGAATTATCCGAATATTTATACTTAACTTTACCAGAGATAGAGTAATTATGAATTCCATTAGATGGTAATGCACTATATGTTTTGTAATTCATGATTTCAGAAACACGAGTGGCTACAGCATTTGCCCATGTATCTGAAGAAGATGGTGCATATATTTTACTAATTTGACCTATATTAATATTTCCTGCATTAAAGTAAGAAGCTCCTTCAGCCATTAATTTAGCAAAATCTGTGAAACTACTTCCATATGATAAATATGTTTTATACATTTGACCATCTACATTAACTACTAAATCCTTACTAGTACCTGGGTACTTAAATAAATTATAGCCAACTCTGACTATGCTACTATCTGTAGCACCAAGTTGTACTGCATAATCTGAAACAGCAAGCATAAAAGCAGCAGAAACATGGTATTTATCTTGAATTTCATCAATAACTTGTAAGGTAGAAGAAGTATAAATGGTTTGTTTTAATTTATTTAAAGCAGCATCACCATATTTTTTTCCGAGCCCAATTATCTAATATATTTAGTATTGCAGAAGAAGATAATTTAGGTAACCCATTTAATACATCAGTTTTAACGATTGTATTTTTTGTAACAGAATACTCTTGAGATGAATCTCCAGGATCTATTCCAGGTTCACTAGGAGTAGGATCTGGTTCTGGTTCGGGTTCAGGTTCTGGTTCGGGTGTAGGAGTAGGTGAAGGTGAAGGTGTAGGTGTAGGAGTAGGATCAGGTTCAGGAGTTGGTGTTGGAGTAGGAGTAGGAGTTGGTGTAGGGGTAGGTGTAGGGCTAGGAGTAGGTGTAGGCTCATGCTCCGTAAAACCAGACAAATCTAACTGGAAGACTTTATTATTAGGCACCATAGAGTAATCATAAAAAGGTGATTTACTCTTAGTTTTTTCTTTATTATAATAGTTAGTAATGTATTTTCCTTTTAAACTATCTTTATATGAACCATCTTTAGCAAATAGATAATCTTCTATTAAAAAAGTATTGCTGCTTACTTCATCTACTGCAAGATAAGTGTTAGATGTAAAGATATTAAGTTTGGAACTTTTATTTTGGCTATTATAAGTCCAAAATTCGCCTTTTTTTAGATGGGCATTCCAAGAGAAAAATTTTATAGTAGATGTATCATTTACAGTAATGTTAAAAGCTCCTGTTCCTCTAATTTTCATTTTGTTTCCTGCAATATCTGTTATATTGGAATTACTAGAAGTAATAGAAGAATAAGTTCCTGTAAATTCTACAGTACTTCCATATTCAACAAGGTAGGTATCATTATATTTGGTAAGTTCAGCTGCATAAGAAACACTTAGACCAGATATAAAAATAATGATTAAAAATAATAAAAAATAAATTTTATTTTTTTGTTTATTTTTCATAGGAAAATTCCTCCTTTTCTTTTGAAAATGGTATAATTTAAAATAAATTGTTATTTAAATTATATTTACATATGGAAAATATTAATTCTTTATTTCCCCAATATCTACCTCTATTATACCATTTTTAACACTTTATGTCAAATTGTGTAAATTTTGACTTTATTTTCAATATATGGTATAATAAAGATGTAGTTTTATTCGTAAAAATAAGGGATAGGAGGCAGACAGATATGAATATTTTAAAAAGACACAAATTATTAATAATCATTCTAATAAGTATTATAATTCCATTATTTTACATGAAAGATACTTATGCTGCAACCAGAACTTATAACAAGTCAATTGTTGGGTATGCTTATGATGAAGAAAATGTAGGTATTCCTGGTATAGAAGTTAGTCTATGTAACGAAGAAGAAGGCGAGATAGAAAAAACAATTACAGATGAGAATGGAATGTATAAATTTACTCCAGCCCCTGGAATTTATAACTCAGTAGTGTTTACTTGGGGAAGTGTTGATGAAGATATGATAAACGATATACGAAATGAAGATGACGTAAAAGAAATACAAAATATTATAAAATATAATGGACAAGATTATAGTTCGTCAGTTTATGGAAATGGTGAAAAAAATGTACAAATTTCATTAGTAATAGATTGTTCAGATTATGTAGAAGAGGCTGAATTAAATAGAGAAACAGAACTAATACGAACTGTAGTAAGTTATTTATTAGAAGATAAAATACTAGGAGAAACAACAAATGTAGAAATTAATTTAATAAGCTATTCAGACAATGCAAAAATAGAATGTGAATTTACAAAAGATCCAGAAGAAATGTATTCTAAGATTGATAGTATAGAAAAAGGAGGAGCAAATAATACATTACAAGGATTAGAAACAGCAATTAATAATGATAGTTTTAGGGCAGAAAATAGATTTATTATGTTTTTATCAGCTGGAGCAGATAATGATAATAGTGACGAAAGAATAGACAAAATAAAATCTTGTGTAGATTTAGCAATAAGTTCAGGAATAAACATATATTCACTTTATTTAGGAGATGATGCAGTACCAGAAAACTATGAAAAATATTTTAAGAATGCTGAATCTTTTGATATTACAGATATAGCAGATATGGAAGAAGAAGTATATGATTTAATAGATAACTTGAATGCTCAAGTTGTAAATTATATACAAAAAAAATTAGATTATAGTGCAGTAATGGAAGATGGGGCTAGAAGAGGAGAAGTTGATGACTATTTTAAAACTATTTCTTATAAAAATACAGCGTGCTTTAAAGCAATAGATATAGCTCCAAATATTGCATTAGAGCATCGTGACGAATTCCAAGAATATGTTAGAACTTTAAGTGAGAATGTTAGTATGTCAGGAGTGAATAGAGGATTCTATATAATAAATAGTAGACGAAATTTAATGGATAGAGCTCGTACAATTGAAGGACCAACTTTAAAATTATATAAAAGACCAGATGTAAGTTTTAAGGAAATATTATCTGTAACAGGTATGAAAATAACAGGATCAGATGGAGGAGTTATTTCAGAAAAAAAGGGAGAGCTAAAACAAACATTGCCATTAATTGCAACAGAAGAAACTCAAGCATTATATGGGGCAACTCTTGAATTGGAATATGGTTTGGCTGTACAAAATAATTTTAATATAGTAAATAATGGAATTAATGAAATAGTATTTTTTGCCTATTTACCACAAGGATTTTTATTAAGTGATAATAATAGCGGTACAGTAAACAATAACAGAGCTGAAGTAACGAAATTACAAGTAACTAAGGAAAACATACTAGATGAAAGAATTACAAGCTATTTCGGAGATGAAGAAGAGGAAAGTATAAATAAATTAAAGACTACGAAATTATATGATGAAATTGTAAATGATAATAAAAATGCTATACTTATTATAGTAAAGTATGACGATGAAAGTTTTAAGTATAATGAAGTTTTTACTCTTAATTTTACTGTTAGTAAATTATTAACAGGAGAAGAAGATGAAACATATCAAGAAAAAGTAGAAATATTAAGCTATTCAAATTCAAATGATGATGTCAGTTCAGGCGAAGTCTGTAATAGAAGAATTCAAGGTGTAGCATTAGGAAATGGTGTAAAAGGAGAAATTGATACAGTAGAGTTTTCTAATTTAGCTATAATAATACCACCAACAGGGGGAGATAAGAGAAAAATAGGCATTTATGTAGTGATTGTAATATTAGTAATTATACAAATAATAATTATTAGCATATTAAAGAAAAAAAGTAAAAAATAATTTGAAATAATAAATAAAAATGTGAAATGAGTCTTATAAATTGTTTCACATTTTTATTTTGTATAAATTAGTATATCAATAACGAATAAAAGAAAGTGAAAAGAAGATTTTATTTTTTCTTTACAATTAGTTATTTTTAGTATATAATTTAATAAATTTTTAAATGGAGGATAAATATGTATTTTGATAAAAGAATATTATATGTTATTATAGGAATAATGGTACTATTTGGTTTGGCTGGATATTTAACAGATACCAATGCCTTGCTTAAGTTGTTACTTACAATTCCTGGAGTATTAATAGCAATAACATTCCACGAATTTGCACATGCAAAAGTTGCAGATATGCTAGGAGATGATACACCAAGAATGGAGGGAAGAATTTCTTTAAATCCATTTTCACATATTGATCCAATAGGGTTTATAATGTTGCTTTTTGCAGGATTTGGCTGGGGCAAACCTGTTCATGTAAACCCTACAAATTATAATAGAGATATGACTATAGAAAAAGCAGATGCAATAGTTTCAATTGCAGGACCTGCTATGAATTTAGTATTAGCAGTAATATTTTCACTTATATATGGACTTATATTTAAATTTGTGACAGAATTTAATAATGTTATAACAATAATTATAACTATTATAAGAAATACAATAAGCATAAATATAGGACTATGTGTGTTTAATTTAATACCTCTACCACCACTAGATGGTTCAAAGGTAATAAAACCATTTTTAACATATAATGTAAAAACATGGTTTGAAAATAATGAAAGAATATTTTATATTATATTTGTAGTACTATGGATAACAGGAATTGCAGGAAGAATTATATCTCCTGTTATAAATTGGTTATATAGAGGAATAATAAGGTTGACAAGTTGGCTACTAAGAATATAATAAAATTATATTGAAAAAACAAACAAAATGTGGTAAACTTTCACTATAAAAATGAAAAGAAAAAGAGGTGAATACACAATGATAAAAGCATATGCTAAAACTGATATAGGAAAAGCAAGAGATATTAATGAAGATAGTTTTTATATAACAAAAGATCAATTTTCAGAAGTACAGTTATTTATGTTAGCTGATGGTATGGGGGGCTGTAATGCAGGTGATGTTGCAAGTAAGCTTGCTATAACATGTAGTAAAAGATACATAGAAAATAATTTTAAAGAAACACCTAAAGATAAAGAAAGTATTATTCAATTAATTGGAAGTAGCATAGAGTATGCTAATATGGTTGTGTATGAAAAGGCTATAGAAAATAAAGAATATGAAGGAATGGGTACTACTTTAGAAGTTTGTCTAATATATAATAATAGAGCATATATTGCTCATATAGGAGATAGTAGAATTTATAGAATAAGAAAAGGGATTATTAGACAATTAACACAAGATCATAGTTATGTAGAAACATTAGTAGAACAAGGAACAATATCAAAAGAAGAAGCTAAACATCATCCTAAGAAAAATATGTTAACAAGGGCACTTGGATGTAATGCCTTTGTTGAGCCAGAAGTGCTTGTAAGAGGCTTTCAAAAAGAAGATACTATTGTTATATGCTCAGATGGTTTAACAAATATGGTAGGTAACCAAGAAATATTTGATTTAGTAACAGAGAATTTTGAATCAGCACCAAAAGAATTAATAAAAATCGCAAATCAAAATGGTGGAACAGACAATATAACTGTTATAGCAATAAAAAATTTATAAAAACATTCGAAAAGAAAGGAATGTAAAAAATGGATTTAGAGGGAAGATTGTTAGGAAATAGATATGAAATTTTAGAAAAAGTAGGAAATGGTGGAATGGCAACAGTATATAAAGCTAGGTGTCATGTATTAAACAGATATGTAGCTGTAAAAATACTGAGAGATGAATTTACAACAGATCAAGAATTTGTAAAAAGGTTTGAAGTAGAGGCACAAGCTGCAGCAAGTATAACGCATCCTAACATAGTATCTGTTTATGATGTTGGAAAAGAAGGTAATTTGTATTATATTGTAATGGAACTTGTACAAGGAAAAACATTAAAAGAAATAATAATAGAAGAAAATGGTGGACTTCCTTGGAAATGGTCTGTAAATATTGCTATACAAATTGCATCAGCATTGGAAGTGGCTCATAAAAATAATATAGTACACAGAGATATAAAACCACATAATATTATAATTACAGAAGATGGAGTTGCAAAAGTAACAGATTTTGGAATTGCAAAAGCAGTATCAAACTCTACAATTACAGCATTTGGAACAACAATTGGATCTGTACATTATTTTTCTCCAGAGCATGCAAGAGGTGGATATACAGATGCAAAATCAGATTTATATTCACTAGGTGTTGTATTATATGAAATGGTAACAGGTAGGGTTCCTTTTGATGCAGATACACCTGTATCAGTTGCATTGAAACATATGCAAGAAGAGCCTGTTGCACCAAAGGAGATAAATCCTAATATTCCTCAAGCACTAAATGATATAATTTTAAAAGCTATGAGGAAAGATGTTAGTTTACGTTACCAGAATGCAACTCAAATGTTAAATGATTTAAGAAGAGCATTAAAAGAACCAGACGGAAATTTTGTTGATAGTGAGGATGAAGATAAGATGGCAACTCAAAAAATATCTGTAAAAGATATTGAGGATGCCGAAAATGAAAGTCCTAATAAAAAGGAAAATAAATTTGTTAAGTTTGTAAAAGATCATAAACGATTATCTATATGTATAGGAGTAATTTTATTATTTTTATTAAGCTTTGGTGGAACAGTAATATATTCTAAAGTAACTAATCCAGTAGAGATTTTGTTACCAAATTTTGTAGGAATAAGTAAAGAAGAAGCAGAGAGCCTTGCAGAAGAAAATGGATTAGTATTAGAAGTTAGTGGTGAAGAATATAATGCAGAATATGCAGAGGGATATATAATTTTACAAGACCCTATTTATATAAGTGATTATAATGTAAAAAAAGGTTCTACTGTAAAAGTAACTATAAGTAAAGGAATAGAAGAAGTAGTAGTTCCTGATGTTATAGGAAAAGCTGAAGAAGATGCTGTGAAATTAATAGAAGAAGCTAAATTAAAATATGAAGTTGTAGAAGAAGAAAGTAAAAAAATGGAAGCAGGACATGTAATAAGCCAAGAATTAGAGGCAAATACTAAGGCTTATGCAGGAGATACAGTAGTAATTCATGTAAGCACAGGTGTAAAGAAAGCATTTGTTCAATCTGTAATAGGTAAAACAGAAGAAGAAGCTAAAAAAGCATTAGCAAGCCTTGGCTTAACAGTTGAAGTCGCTTACGATGAAGATAGCTCAAAAGAAAATGGGGTTGTTTTAAAACAAAGTGTAGATGCTGGTAAAGAAGTTGAACAAGGAACTAGTATTCTGATAACAATAAATAGACTAACAGAAACTAAGAGTGCAACTTTAACAGTAAATGTTAAATCATTATTAAATGGCAAAGTTGAATATTTAGAAACAAATACAACAAACGAAACAGAAAATAATGCTAGTTCAGATAAGGTTGTGAAAAATGTAACTGTAAAAATACTTGTTGGAGAAGATACAGTTTATAAAGAATCTATTGACCCAACAACAACTAATTTAGTTCAAACCATATCTGGAAAAGGAACTGTATTAGTTAGAGTTTATATAGACGATATATTGAAATCAACTAAGGATGTTAATTTAAATACTACTAATTCATTAACAATAGAATAATATAAAAATCCTGATATTCAAGTATCAGGATTTTTGAAAGTAAGGGGGATTTTATATGATTGAAATATCAACATCAATACTAAATATGGAACAGGGGAAAGAAACTGAAACAATTTTTGCATTAGAAAATGCAAAAACAGATTATATACATATTGATGTAATGGATGGAGATTTTGTCGTAAAAGATACTTATAAGAAAATGTTAGATTTATCTGATTATGTAAAAAGAATTTCAAATTTACCATTAGATGTGCATTTAATGGTAGAAGATGTAATTCCTGTGATAAAAGCTTTTTCAGCAGTAGAACCAAATATCATAACATTTCATTTAGAAGCTTGTAAAGATGAAAATGAAGTGTTTGAAGCTATTAAATTAATTAAGTCATATAATGCAAGAGGGGGAATTGCTATTAAACCTAATACAAAAGTTGAAGATATTTATAAATATTTACCATATATTCATGTTGCATTAATTATGACTGTAGAACCTGGAAAGGGCGGACAAACTCTTATAAGTGACATGATTGATAAAATAAAAACTTTAAAAACATACTTAGAAGAAAATGACTTAGAAACAAGTATAGAAGTTGATGGGGGAATAAATTTAGTAACTTGTAAAGCTGTAAAACAGGCAGGAGCTGAAATGCTTGTTTCTGGAACGGCAATTTTAATAGCAAAAGATTACAAAACAATAATAGATGAATTAAGAAATA
>CAZUHD010000046.1:4292-12943 GCA_964620415.1 uncultured Clostridium sp. | reverse complement strand
GCAGATAAATGAATATTCTTTTATTAAACTTATATTAGGAGCTGTGAATTGTAACACATATTTATCACACTTTCAACTTTTTTATTTATATGTATTGATTTTAATATTTTTCCATGATATGTCTATAAGTGTTAACACTTTCTATTGAAAGTTTAAAAGTAAATGTTGTGTATTATCAAAATGGTCAAATTATAGGAATTTAGCAAAGATATAGTTATGAAGCACCAACAAGTAGTGGCAATAGTGCTTACATCAATGCAGAGTATCCACAAGATAATAAATATATTGAATTAAAATTTGATGACTATAAATTTTATTTTGTACAAGCAAGTTTAAATTAAATATTTCCCTCACTTGAGGGGATATTTTTTACAATATGGTGCAATAAAAGGCTCAGTATAAATATACAGTAAATATAATCATATCTATAATGAAAATGTATGGAATCGGGAACTATTAAAATATAGGTAATAAAAAGGGATTCAATATATAATGGAAAGTAAACAAAACCTAAGCAAAATGTGTTTTACTAACCCTACCCACCAAAATTAGTCAAAAAAATTTATATTTTTATGGTTCTTCCGCATATTACTTGAAGCTAAAATCTATAAAATGTTTGAATTTACAATAAAAGATTAAAAATATTAAGTCTATTTGCGGAAGGACCAATTTTATATTGGCTTTTACATATTATGCTTTTTTAAAGCAAACTTGCACCGAATAACTCCAGCATCATTTCCAAAAGAAGCTACCTTTATATTAATTTCATTCCTTTTATTAAATAATAAATTTGAATTTACAATTTTCTTTTTCAAATTATTAAGTAATATATCTTTGTATTTTGCAAATCCTCCTCCCAAACAAATACAGTCTGGTTCAAATATATTTATCAAATTAGAAATACCTAAGCTTAAATCATTTAAATAATCATCAATTATATCAATAACATCATTTTTCCTAAGGTTAATTTGTTCTCTAAGTTCCATACCAGAAATTTCATAAGGTAATCCTAATCTTTCAATACACCTTCTCTTAAAAGCTAAAATACCAGCATATTTTTCAAAACAGCCTCTTTTGCCACAATTACATAATATCCCATTTTCCTTTAACACCATATGTCCAAACTCTGTCCCTGCAAAAGTAGAACCTTTAATTAAATTACCATCATAAATAAAAGCTCCTCCAATTCCAGTACCAATAGTCATAAACAAAACATTTTTATAATCTTTACATACACCAAACTTTGCCTCTGCAATAGCCGCACATTTAGCATCATTTTCTATATTAAATATTAAACCTGTTTTCTCCTGTAACTTAGTTTTTATGTCAAAATTTTCAAGACCAAGATTAACAGAACGTAAAACCACATTATTTGATACAGAACCTGCTATACCCAATCCAACTTTCGAAAACTCATATTTTCGTTTAAGATTATAAATTACTTCTACAATAAATTTAATAGCAACATCCATCAAATTCTTCTTTTCTTCTATTGTATAATCTTTTTCAAATTCTTCTATAATATTTGCATTATAAGTTACAACACCTATTTTAACATGACTTCCACCTAAATCTATACCTATATTCATTTCTAAATATCCTCCTTATATAAAATACAACAAGGGAAATAACATAAATTATTTCCCTTAAATTATTTATCATTAGTTACTATAATTCTGGATATGCCTCGAATAAGAAGTTACCCATGTAAACTTGAATCATTGGAACAACTACAATTAAAACAAAGAATATTAAAATTATACCAACAATAGAATACATAACTTGTGGTAAAACTGTCATTATTCTATTTATTGTAACATTAATATCAATTTGTAGATATTCAACAAGTTTATCCATCATTTCTGGTAAATCTGTTTGCATACCAATTTTTAACATCTCGGTAATCATAGGTGATGCCAATCCTGATTTTTCGAAAGGTTCTACCCAAGATTCACCAACTAAAATATTTTTCAAAGAATTTTCTATAATTGAAAGCATAACATAATTATTTACAACATTCTTGCTAACTTCCAAAGCTTCTTGTATTCTCATACCATTTCTCAAATTCAAAAGCATTGCTTTCATAAGTCTTGAAAAATCCAAACTAAATATCAATTTTCCAAATATAGGCATTGTATATTTAAAATAATGAAACTTATATTTTCCCTTAGGAGTCCTTACATATATAACCAATGCTACGGCAATTACCGCTATTATCCCAACAGGTATGTACCACCAATCCAGGAATGAATTGACAGCCCTTTGGAATGCCAAAGTATACCATGGAAGTGTTGACTTTGTTTGAACTGCATCAAATACCTTTTGGATTTGAGGTATTGCATATAAAGTACCTACAAATAACATAACAATAAGTAATACAAATTGAATTACATTAGGTACAATAATACTTATCAATCTTCTGTGTATATCTGAATTACTATCCAAATATTCTAAGGCTTGAAGTAATGAGTTCTCTAAAGATCCAGAAAGTTCTCCAACTTTTATCATATTTGTATAAATATATGGAAAAACATCTGAATAAAATTCCATTGTCTTATACATATAATCTCCAGCTTCAACCCCTGCTAAAATATCTTCTAGAATTGCAACTAAAGTCATATTTTCTGTACTATCAATTATAGTACTTAAAGCATGTACATTGTTAAAGTTAGCCTTTTTTAGTAAATAGAAGTTTTGTGTAAAAACTGAAATATCTCTTATTGACACATTATCTTCTGTTCCTAAATAATGATTTAATTTATCTTTAAGTTTTAACTTTCTCCTATTATCATTTATAATCACTGTAGTATTAACTTCATTTATATCATGTTGAACATCAGACATATTTCTTCTTTTTTTAGCAATACCTTTTCTTTTAGCTACAGTTTGGACTACATCAATAGGATACAAACCATTATCTTTTAATTTTTGTATCAGTATAAGTTTATTTGCTTCTTCTACATTATTTTTAACAATACGTCCATCTTTAGTCAATGCTTTGTAATTAAATTGTGCCATTGTTTTCCTCCTAAAATATACTAAATTAAAACAATTTAATTAATCATAATTCACCGATTATTTCGCTTCAATTTCAATTGCATAATAGTTCTATTTAACATTTCAATATTCTTCTCCTCGACTTGTGATTTAGCTTGTTCTAAAGTAATTCTACCATCTACAAATAATTTTGCTAAAGAAGAGATTAAACCAATAGAACCCTTTTCACTACTACTTTGAATAGCATCTTCTATTTCAGACACACTAATTTTTTCTTTTCTAATTATACCTGCAACAACATTATCAACAACCATTACCTCTGGAATCAATACCAAATTACCCTCTGTATCTGGAAGTAATCTTTGTGAAATTACAAGTTTTAAAAGTGAAGATAACATATATTTTATTTGTGATTGATCTCTAACATCATAGAAATTAATCATTCTATCTATCGTTTCTGCACACGATTTAGTATGTAATGTTCCTAAAACTAAATGTCCTGATTCCGCCATTTCAATTCCAGCGTCCATCGTTACCCTATCTCTTATCTCTCCTATTACTAAAATATCTCCATCTTCACGTAAAGCATTTTTTACACCATCATGGAAAGTCAAAGTATCTTGAGCAAGTCCGACCTCTTTTTGAACTATTAAAGATTTCTTAGATTTATGCTTATATTCAATAGGATTTTCAAGAGTTATTATTTTTCTATTCTGATTTTCATTTATTTCATTAATTAACGCATTTAAAGTTGTTGTTTTACCAGAGTTTGTTTTTCCAGTAACTAAAATTAATCCTTGTGTTTGGTACATCATTCTTCTTACAATATCTGGAACGCCAAGAGATTCATAAGCAGGCAGTTCATTTCTTACAAGCCTTAATGTCGCAATTGGAATACCATTTGTAGAAGAAATATTTACTCTAAAACGAATCCCTTTGTATTCATGTGTTGTATCTAATTTTCTAGTTTCTCTAAAGGCTTTATCAGCCTCAATATTTCCCTTTATTAAATAATCATATATCTCTGTCATGTCTTCTTCTGTTAATGGTTTTGCACCAGCAAGTGGAATTAGAGATCTCGCAATTCTAAATGTTGGGGGATTATCAATTATAAAATGAATATCAGAGGCGTTTTTACTAATTGCTTCATCAAAAATTTTATTAATATCAATCATTTTTTATTTTATACTCCTTTTTAATCTAGCCATTATAAGTTATTATATATTACTAATTTTTTATCCAATTCAGCAAAAGTAGTATCTCCTGCTAAAACTTTATTTATTCCATCAAGAATTAAAGGTTTATAGCCTTTTGTTAATGCTAACTTTTTAATCTCTATACTAGATTTTCCAGCTAATATTAATTGTCTTATATCGTCATCTATATTTAATATTTCAAAAATACCAATTCTATCATAATATCCCGAACCATTACATTTCTCACAGCCCATTGCATCATACGTTTTTAAACCTTTTAAGTTAAACTCAATACCATATTTCTCACCTATTTTCTTAATGGCTTCTTTTTCTCTCTCATTAAATGCTCTTTCTTTTTTACAATTAGGGCATACTCTTCTAAGTAATCTTTGAGAAATTGTTGTTCCTACAGTACTTGCAATATCATAATCTGCAAGTCCTAATTTTCTTAATCTAGTTACAACCTCTATTGCATCAATTGTATGTATTGTAGACAAAACATAATGTCCTGTTTGTCCTGCTTGTATAGCAATTTCAGCAGTTTCTTTATCTCTTATTTCTCCTAAAAGAATAACATCTGGGTCTTGTCTTAAAATTGTTCTTAAACTATCTGCAAATCTAACATTACTATCTACTTCAATCTGGTTAAGCCCAGGGATTCTAATTTCTATTGGGTCTTCAATTGTAGTTATATTTATACTATCATTTTTTAAATAATCTAATATACTATAAAGAGTTGTTGTTTTACCTTCTCCAGTAGGTGCTGCCATAATTGTCAAACTATTTTTCTTGTTTATAGCTCTATTTAATTCTTTTTCATCATAAGGGTATCCAAGTTCAAATATATTTTTTATGTCATCAGTTTTCTTTAGCATTCTTAAAACAAACTTTTCACCATATATATTTTTTTGAGAAGAAACACGAATATTATAATTATAAAACATAGTAATTCTACCATCTTGTGCATCCTGTTTTTCTTGGTGCATATTAGAAATAGCTTTTAATCTACCTATAATTTGTTGTTGTTTTGATTTCTCAATATTAGCCATTACATAAAGTTCACCATCAATTCTATAACGAACTCTAACAGAATCTGCTTGTGGTTCTATATGTATATCTGAAGCTCTTTTCTCCATAGCAAGTTTAATAATATTATCAACTAAATCAGTTACATTATTTGTGTTTTCTAACTCCGCAAGATTTTGTTCTGCTTTTATTTGTAATTTATCAAAATATTCATCTACATTAGTTTCGAAAGCAATATATTGTTCTATAACTAATCCTTTATTAAAGAATATCATTCTCGTATTTTTAATATTTTCCTGACTATTTTCAATATCTGCAAAAGCAACTTTCACCTTTCCATTTTCAAGTTCAAATGGAACTGCTTTATATTTTTTCATCATCTCTAAAGGTATGTATTCTGTAGCATCTATTTGTACTGTATCTTCTGTTATAAAAACACCTTTTTCTCCTAAAATATCTGCTACCTCATTTATTAACTCTACAGGATCTCCTATACCTAAAATATATAAAATATCTCCTAGTTTTTTATCTGCATGATCTGCCTGATATTCAAGAGCTCTTTCAATATCTTGGCTAGACACAATCCCTCTTTTTGCGAGTTCTATTCCTAAAGGTTGTTTATTAGCACTTCTTCCCATAATAATCTTTATCCTTTCTTTTGTTTATTTATATTAAATGTTTGTATAAAATGTATTAATAAATTCCACTCCGTTTATATAAAAATGAAACATAATTTTTGATCCATCAAATGTGAATATATTTGTATCAGCTTCTACGTCAGAACATAGTGTTATAATTTTATTTTCTGTACCTCCGCTTTTCCTATAAAAAATCTTTCCATTCTCAAAAACATAATCATGTTTTTCACCATTAGATAAAGTCAAGCTTAACTCATTTGCACTAGTACCAACAGTTATATTTTCAGAATTTATATCTTTTGTAATATAAGCCAAAAATCGTGTATATTGTTCTTCTGCACTATTTTTTGATATAACATCATCAGTTTTACCAAAAAAATATCCACTATATGTAGTTATCAGACCCATTACAACTAATAAACCAATTATATAAATAACAAGTGATGTAAGTGTTACTCCTCGTTCCTGTTTCAATTTTAAAATTCCCTTCTTATAAACTTTCATTTGAGTTTCCATCCGAACTTTCATCTAAACTTTCATTTGTGGTTTCATCTAAAGGTTCATCTGTACTTTCACTTAAAGCTTCATTTGAACTTTCAGCTGAAGTTTCGTTTGAACTTTCATTTGTACTTTCGTCTAAGGTTTCATTTGAACTTTCATCTAAGCCTCCACTTGGTTCTTCTAAGTCTTCAGCTGGTTCTTCATCTGAATCTATACCTAATTTTTCTTTTAATTTATCAATTAAATTTTGAAAAATTCCTGGATCATCTAAATTTACCTTCAAAAGACGGCTAATCTCAATTTCCTTTGTATCTTTTCCTATTGGATATGTTACTTGTGCAGTTACTTTTTTTACTAAATGTGTTGTTATATCATCTTTTACATACTGTGTAGGATTTTCAAATGTCACTTCAAGCTTATATTGTGTATTATTTTTATTTATTATAGCTGTATTACCGCTTAAACTATATTTATCATTTATAAAGCTTTCAACGTCATCAAGATCTTGCACTGAAATAGCTTGTCCTTTTGCTTCTTCTATAACTTCAACTGCCAAATTTATGCTTGTTCCAAATCTTTGGACTTTCGCTCTATAATTTGATAAATTATAAACAAACCCAAATGCTGTTGGAATAATTATAAGTATAATTACTACAGCAATTGTTACATCTATTCCTGAAAATCCATTGTTTTTTCTTAAATTCATATTTTTCAGCAGATGCTCGGAAATCCTTACATCTTCTCCTCTCTTTTATAATTAATGATACAAAAAATACATTTCTCCTATAAATATTATAATATTTGTCATTCCAAGTAAAAATCCAAATTTATATAGTGGCCTCATGTCCGTGCTTTCTTTTTTAGATTTATTCAAAATATTTTTTAAAGTATAAATACCTTTTACAATTGCAATTGCTAAAAATACTATAAGTATTGCACCAACTGTTGGAACAATTCCTGTATTTATAAGCATTATAACAATAAGCATTAATACTTGATACAAATAACTTGTTTCTGCTGTATTTATTTGCTTTTCACAATCCAATATTAATAATACTATCAATGCAACTAAATACATTACATATCTATATATACTGGTTTCACCGATTATACATAGATATATTATGTATATAGATGAAATAGCGAAACCATAGTATAACACACCTTTTTCAATTTTTCTGTTTTCTTTATCAATTCCTGCAATTAAAAATATTAAAGCTAAATATAATGCAATAAATAAAAATTTAATAACAACTTCAACATTTAAAGTATATATATTAAGATTTAATGCAAATGCTATAGCTAAAAATGTAATTCCAGATAAAACTTCTAAAACAAGATACCTAATTCTTATTTTTTGTTTACACTGTTTACATTTACCACCTAAAAATATGTAACTAAAAATTGGAATTAACTCAAAAAAACCCAATTTGTGCCCACAATTTGGACAAAATGAATGTGTGTGAACTATATCAATTTTTTTTGGAATCCTATATATTGCAAGTGTATAGAAACTTCCAAATAAACATCCCATTATAAATATTACTACATATAATAATACGTTCATTTTCCTCTTTCCATCTTTCTTTTTAAGTAAAGCATATGCACATCCTTATGCATATGCTTTACATTTTTTTTAATTATGCTGCTTCTGATGCTTTAGGTCCCATTTTTCCCCATCTAATGTTTGATCCTGATGGTGTTCCTTTTACTTCGTATACATTTCCTCCATGATCTGTATAGTCTATTGTTATAGATTTGTCTTCTCCATAGGTTATTTTATATCCAGGCTTTCCGATCGTCTACACTTCCTAAGCTTTTTTCACTATCTATACAAGCTTTATGTATAACATCCTCTAATTCAATTGCTTTATCTTCTTTGTTCAATTCTGTCTTCAATTCTGTGTTGTTCCAATCTATATCAGCATTTGCATCCGTATATTGCCATGCTAAGAAATCTGCTTGGTATGTGGCTGCTGTTAAAGAAATCAAATCTTCTGCATCTCCTAATTTAGTCTCCCAACTTGCCTCTGATGCTTTATTTAAGATACCATTTTGTCCTGTTAGCATTGCAATTGATACTCCTGCTAGGATTAATAATACAATTATTGTTACTACAAGAGCTATTAATGTTATACCTTTTTGATTATTCTTTTGGTTATTTTTCATCTGTTTTTCTCTCCCTTTCTCTTTATTTTATTAAATTAAACTGCTTAATCTGAAGCTTTAGGTCCCATCTTTCCCCATCTAATGTTTGATCCTGATGGTGTTCCTTTTACTTCGTATACATTTC
>CAZUHD010000046.1:0-4192 GCA_964620415.1 uncultured Clostridium sp. | reverse complement strand
CCTCTGATGCTTTATTTAAGATACCATTTTGTCCTGTTAGCATTGCAATTGATACACCTGCTAAGATTAATAATACAATTATTGTTACAACAAGAGCTATCAATGTTATACCTTTTTGGTTGTTCTTTTGTTCTTTTTCCATTTTCATCCCTCCTTTTTCTTTTGATTTTAATTTATTTTTCTTAATTAATATTAAAAACTAATTAAAGTTAAGACCTATTTTATTTTGTACCATTAGAAGTAGAATATACACTTGGTTGTGTTGGTTCTATTTTTGAAGAATCGTTTTGTATTTCTCCACCATTTCCATTATTATTATTTCCTTCTTCTGGTGTAACTGTCTTCACAGCATCGGAAAATGGATTAGGTTTTCCTGGTACATAGTCATAGTTTCTCTGATAATCGTTTAGATCTGATGATGTTACACTATAAGATAATACTGGTTCATCATCTTCGCTCCTTTGCATTATATCATCTTCCAATAGGTCTTTTACTTCTGAAGAAGCAGCATAAACTTTAACTTCAGGAATTACCTTTCTACTTGGAATCCATTGATATAATGCTATAGCTAAAATTAACATTATAGCTAAACAAATTAAAAGTGTTATAATTATTTCTCTTACTACTTTTGTCATCTTTCGCACCTATGATATTAAAAAATATCATAATCTCCTTTCTTATTTGTTACTCATACCCATCATTTCGTTATATAGTTCTATTGCTTCATTCTCTTTTGTATTATTTGTTTCTTTATCATTAGATGTCGCACCTTCGGTTGTATTTTTTTCTTCATTTTCAGTTGTATTCTTTGTAGTATTTTCAGTCGTATTTTCATTTGCTGTATCATTGCCCATATTAGTTGTATTTGTCGTATTAGTTGTGTTTTCATCTTCTTTTCCGTCAGTTTCTTCAATTTCTTCTTTTTCTAGTTTTTTCAAATCTACATGTATTTCATTGCAAGTGAAACTTGCTACTACGATTTCATTTGCTCCCGTCATTGTAAAATCATCTATTTTAAAGCCTAAATCAGAATCATTTTCTATATCATATATAAATTGTGTTATTCCTGAATAAGGTCCTGCTGCTGTAAATTGTAAGTCATATAAATCATCTATTTTAGTGTCTTGCACATCCATTTTAATTACTATTTTTTCATCTTTTGCAAAATTTCCAAGCCTTGTCCATAAATAATCAATTTCATACTTTTCTGATGTATAATTAGCGCTATTCAAGCTTGAAAGCTCTGCTTGGTTTTCATATTCAGTCTTTGAATCTATTAATGTATCTTTTGTTGAATCAAGTGTAACTAATGCATTTTTATAGTTTGAATTTATTGTCTTTTGTAAATTTTCTATTTTTTTCTCGAGTAATTCATTTTCTTCTTTCAGTCCTATAAATCCTTTTACTCCTAATGCTTCCACACCATATATCATGAAATATATTGTCCATACAACAGATAGTCCTAATAATATACTTATTAATACTTTTCTCATGGTAACTCTCCTTCTATAGTAACTTTAACATATCCATCAGTTTTCTGACTTCTAGATGATACTACATCATTTAAAATTTTTGAAAGCTTTATTTGAGATATAAAATATCCTAATTGGTCATAATCAGTAGATTGTGCATCTATTATTACATGTCTTTCAGAATCATTTTGTATTGAAATCAGTTGTACTGATTCTGGTATATTATACATTATTTGATTTAGTAAGTTTGGTATCGAATTTTTCATTTCAGCAATATTACTTATTTTATTGTTAATTGCCTTCAATTTTTCTGTTCTTCCAACATACTCATCATCTATTTCTTGTAAAGTTCCAGTATCAGAGTTTATCTTTCCTATTTCTGATTTTTCAGAAGCGATTAGTTTTTCAACCTCTTTTTCTTTGTTTCCCATTTGTGCATACAGCATTTTTGAAAATGCAAAAAATATAACATTTACTAGCAAAATCGCGACAAATACTCTAATAAGCACAGTTTCTGTTTTATTAAGTTCTGTCTTAAAGGAAGAAAAAATTGCACTTTTTGATCCATCAGAATCTGTTTTACGTCCTACCAAAGCATTAACTTTTTGTAATACTCCATTTTCCTTGAAGTTCATGCTTTGTGTTCCTTCTCCTAAAGCTGTCATAGCAAGTGATATTGCACTATTTACTTCAATATAGTCTTTTATATTTATCTGTGAAGAACTTGCTTCCATTATATTTGGTTTTAATATTTTACATTCAGCATTAGTTAAAAATTCTTGGAAATATAAATCTATATTATTAATAACAGACAATGTTCCTGTTAGATATACTGTAGAAATTTTTTCTGGAGAATCATCCACAATTTTTTTAACTCTTTGGCTTACTTGATATAGTACTGGAAGAATATCCTCTATATGTGGCTGTTCTATTTGATCAGCTTCAACATTTGAAGTATAAATTGTTGTTTCTTTACAAATTTCATAAGCTTTATTTAGTGAATTTTCTACTTTGTTTATCTTTTGTAATACTTCCTCACTACCACATTCCATTGTTTCAACATTATATATTTGGTTATTATAAATTGTTGTAATTGTTGTTTTATCCTCCATGTTTACAATCAAAGCATTTTCTTTCTTTTGAAGTTTTACTATGCTAGTTATTGCTGTTCCAATTGGAGATATTCTTGTTAAATTGTTCTTGTCAAAATAAGATTTTTGTTTATTTAGTTCAATCTTATTTACAACAACATCTATGGCTTTAATTTTTTCATTGTTTTCTATATTTTTAACTAGTGCGTGTCTTGTTTCAAATGCTTTTGGATTATATTTGTGTTCCTCACAATATGTTTCGAACTCTGTATCAACACTTTTTTGTATATCTTGTTTTGAAAGTAATGCAAAAATATCAAAATACAAATATTTCTCACCCGTTAAATTTACACTTATTGGGATGTTGAAGCTAAAAGTTTCTTCTATAACTTTTTTTATCTGTCCAGCTAAATTATCGTGGAAAAATTTCATTCCAAATGCTTCTATCTTAAAGTCATCTCTATTTTTTGAAACCTTAGCATACTTAATTAAATTATCTTCTACATAAATTCCTAAACATCTTTGCATTTTAGCACTCCTTGTTTTAATCTCTTGTTTTTATATTTTTATTGTATCTTTTTTCTACCATAAAATCAATATATTTGCTTTAAATGTCATGTAATTGTAAAATAGGTGTAACTTTTGTAATATTTTGTAACATTTTTTTGTATTATTGCCGCTAAGTATAGAAAATAGTACATATATTTATATTACATGGCTTTATAATTGCCCTAATCTATATTTAACATTTAATGTCCTAATTCTTGCTATAACACTATATTGTACACAAAAAATCGCCTTGAACTTATTTCTAAATTCAAAGCGATTTTTTGTTACAATTTAGTAAAATTATAAAGTAAAATTACAATTTTATAACTTAAAAATATCAAAATTTTTAAAGGAAATTGAAAGTAAAATTTGTTACATTCCTATCACTTTCACATTAAAAGAGGCTTACCTTTCTACTTCTTCCACAAACAATTTATCTTTTATTACAACAATGGTATAACACTTTAGATTTGGTAATGCCTTTATATCTTCTGTATCTTTATATACTAGTATTTGCTCTTTTGCTTCTTTTTGTTTCTTTTCAAGTAAACTATTGTCTTTATCATAATCTTCTTGCTTTATATATTTTAATTCAATTAATACTCCATATTTTTCTTCTATTCCCTCTTTTGGAATTAGCAATAAATCTACATACTTACCTTGGATTTCCACTTCTGACTTTACATATACTGTTCCCAAAAATTCACACAATACATACAAAATTACCTTTACATACTTTTCATCAAACTTTTGGTAATCTCTATTTGATAATCCTGTTAAATATTCCCCTAGTGTTTCTACTAGTGTATCTATCTTTCCTTGTAGCAATATTTCTTCATTTATTTTCTCAGTATCTATTTTTTCTGCTTTTATTTCTGCTTTTTCACTTATATACTGTAAATAATATTCTATATATATTTGTCTTATTACTTCATTTGGTACTGCAAATTTACTTTTACTAAATCCTTTCCCTACTATTGTTATATATCCTAGATAATATAGCAGTGATATTAGCTCTTTTTCTTTAAAATCCATCTCTGGATTAAATTTTGCTACTAATTTTTCTTCTACTGGCTCATT
>CAZUHD010000045.1:8021-13399 GCA_964620415.1 uncultured Clostridium sp. | reverse complement strand
TTTTTATTTGCTCTAAAGTATATTCTTGTGTACATTTATTATAAAAATCATTTTTGTAATCTTCATATCTAGCATTTATATTAAATGAATTACAAGTAAATAATATTCTCGTTTGCTTTTCATCCAATTTTATCCCACACTTATTAGCTAAGTTATTCAAATTATGAATTTTAGGTGGATATGGATTTTCCTTATTTATTTTTGCATATATACCTTTAAGCAACTTTTCTAAAACTAAATGTCCTATGAATAATGCTCATGTATATTACTTTGTTCCATAGTTTTTTATCATTGACTCATAATCTCTATCAGAACTCTCAATCCAAAAATCAATTAACTCAATATTATTCATATAAACATCAATTCCTTTCTTTCTTCGGTTGAAGAGCACTCATAGTAATAAATAATTGTATTTTCTTAAAATTATTTTCTTTATTTAACATTATTATTATAACATTAAAGCTAAAATTTTACTACATTTTTGGGGAAAAAATGTTTTTATATTGTAATAAAAGAATAGAAACCTTAATGTAACTATTCTTTTACTACATACTATTATAATTTCTTTTTTCTTACTTTCTTTCCGCATTGCTCCAATTCCACCTATGCCTCTTTTTCCATCTCTTAATTTTCCTTCAATGTCTTGCATATTAATATATTTAAAATAATCAGTAGTTGCTACTTCTTTTGCTACAATTAAAGGATCTAATATATCTATAAAAATTCTTTCTGGTGATGAAGCAAAATTTGCTCCTGCTTGTATTAATGCCTCAAAAAAGCTTTGACAAGCTCCAGCAAATATTACTAAATCGGAATTTGTATCTTTTTCATATCTTCGTGCTTCTCTTACAGTTTGTACAAAATATTTTGAGTTTTCATAATTATACAAATTATAATACCCTGTTTTCTTTTTTATCATTGAATCATGCCCTGTAATAACTAAAATGTCTGGTTTATAATAACTTAACAAATTATAAACCATCATTGGCTGCCTACTTTCAGGAATATTTTTGACTATAGCATTTACTCCCATTTTTTGATAATATTTAAAAGACTTTTCACTAAAGTATCTATCACCGTCTAAATGTAAAATCTTTCCTGTAACTACATCTTCATCTAATTCTGCTAAACTTCTACTGTTCAATTCATCCATATAATATTCACCTCACACAGGCTACTATAATTATATGTTGAATAAAGTCTAAATGTGAAAATAATTGTCAATACATTCTATATATATTTTAGCTTGTTTTTTATTTTACTTTTTGTATAAATAATATTTAGTTAATTCTCATTTTTTAATAAATTTACATATTTCACCAATAAATCTATACATATTCAAAGAGATAGTAGCTGTAAATTACTATCTCTTTATTGTTAATTTTTTATATATTATTCTTTTAGAAAAATTTAAGTCATTTACTTAGCATTTCTTTGCATCTTAAGCTGCTTTTATTACTGTATTTTTACCTTTACTACAAAATTCGTTTCATCATTTTCATAGTCACTAATACTAATTATATGCTGCTTTATTTTATTACCAATCAATTTTCCCTATTTGCCCTTTTGTATATTCAATTGTAAAAAAATCTTGTATAGTCTTGTATTTAGATTGAATTTTGTTATCTAAAGTTCATTTACCTGTTTTTTTGTTAGTTCTATATTGATTTATTGTTTCTATTATTTTAATAATGTTAGATGTATTTTAAAAAAATATATGCATAATCTAGATAATCTTTTAATTTTTCATTTATTTCTTCAATATTAACATACGTTCTGTCATCATACCATGTAGAACAACTATTTTCTATCCATTTTCTCTTTTCTTTATATTTTTCATTTTCTTTATCTGCTAATATATCTAGTAATTCCTTATATCCTCTTGTTCCGCCACAATCTTCTGGTAAATTTGCCATTTCTGCTCCAATACATATGGGATCAACTAATTCTGTATCTGTTTCAACTACTTTTTCTACTGTAATATCATGCTTCCAACAATCTCCAAGATCATAAGTATATACTATATTTTGATCTCCTTCAAAATACCTATCTATTGGTTCTCTCTTTGCATTATTTTTGTTACTATATCCACTCTCCCTTGGTATATCAATAATTGTCCCATATCTATATCTTGAACCACCTATTTCAAAACTATATAAGTGATATCCACACCAAGCAAATGCAAGTTGTATAATTGTATGCAACTCATGAAAACTTATTCCTCCTGGAACTCGCAATCTTCTCCAAACAGATGGATCAGTATTTTCAATACTTACCTTTATTTCATAATATTTATACTTTTTATTTTCTTTTTTTTCCATTTATAATATTCCTCCCAAATTTAATTTATTTTTTTGTAATAATTAAATTATACCTACTTTTGTTTTTTAAGTAGTCTTTTCTATAAAAAACATTAATTTAAAACCAACATCATTTATAGAGAAATGTAATTATTTGAAAATTACTAAATTAATATTATTTTTCTAATTCTTTAACTTCTTTTTTTGTTAACCCAGTTACATAAGCTACTTCATTTATTTTAAGTCCTTGCTTCAACAGTGTTTTTGCCACCCCGTCTTATATATTCTCTTTCTTCTGCTTCTGCCATCATAGCGTTATAATCTCGCATTGCCCATTCTCTTGCTTCATATATCTCCCATTCTTGAGTAGTATCGCTCTTCTCTTCTAATATTTTTATCTCCTTTTGTATTTCTTTATTTTTCATTCTCTCCTCCCCTCCTTTGCTAATAGCACTACAAATTTAGCAATTATTATTTTTGTAGCAATAAACATTTCTCTATTGCCTTTTTCACCACCCCTCCTTTTTATTTCTTTTTTGATCTTTTTTAGATATTTTGACATTAAAACTTAAAAACTAAATTAAACTTAAACTAATAAAAAAACTCTTTGATTTTAAATATCTACAAATCTTTATTTTAATTTTGTTGCAATATTAATATTTATTGCTTATACTATTAAACTATAAAACTGTAAAAATTTCAAGTATTTTTCAAAATATATTTTTTCGATGTGTCACTTTTGTTATTACAATTGTATTTTCCATTTTTTTACATTCTTATTTTATCATTAACAAATATTCTATCATGCAAAGTCCTGCATTTCATGTATTTTCACCAATATTTTATGAATAATTTTATCTCGTAAAAAATTTCTTTTTAATTAGGTATATATCATAAACAATTCACATACAATATATAATAGAGGTGACGGTATGTATTTTATAGATGATGAACATAAAAAAATGTACCAAAAAAAATTAGGACAAGTAAAAAAAGAAGATACATACATCAAAAGTCTTATATATTTATTATGTAGCAATAAAGAAACAAGATTACATTTCGAAAGTATATATGATATAAAGAGAAATGAAATTAATATGCAATCATTGAAAGAGCCATGGCAAACTAATACAAGTATTAATACTTGTAGATTAGCTTTTAATTTGTTTGGAGGAGTCGCATCAGATGAAATAGAAGAAGGTGCAAGTTACTTATATTCAGTAAATAATATTTTTTCAAATATGAATATCAACTTATGTTTTCAAGCAGTAAAATTAAGATTTATGTAATAAATTGATTAATTACAAAGCATCACAAAATAATTTTAATTTTTTTGTTTTTTAAGCTCTAGTATATTTAAAACTTTTAAATTGTATAAAATACAAAAATATAATATTAATATATTATAATAAATAGTAATTTCGTATAAAATAAATTATTTGTTGTTGCTTTATCTCTTAGTAAAATGATCAATGAAGGAAAAAATAATTATTAGCAATTTTATTTATTATACTCTTAATACAAAATAATATTTATATAAACAATTAACAAAAAATAAAAAAAGTGGAATCTAGTCTTGCACTAAAAATCCGCTTTAATTTTTATTTTATTCATATTTCTTAATATTTATCGCATAGTCTTTAGTAAAAGTATTTCGACAAAAGTTTTATACTCATCTAACTTAAAGAGATATAGACATAAAAATCAGTCAAATCAAGCTACAAATAGACTTTGATAAATCATTAATGACACACTAGAATATTGAAAAAGTCAAATTTTGAAATAGAAATATAGAACTTTGTGTGTTTTTTAATAAAAAAATAGAAGCTTAATAAAAGCTTAAAAGTATTGAATATACTGTAATATAAAAATAGCATATTGGTAGTCGTTAAAACTTCTATTTTTTCAAAAAATTTTTCTATTTGTTATGAATTGGCATACTTGTCCCTCGTTACTATTCATAGCTTCTAAAGAAATTAAAAGCTAGTGATTTCAAATGCTTCAAGACGTTATCAAATTAATTTTGTAAACATAAATCCCCAAAATTATTTTTTTACTTATTTATGTTAATAAGACTCAAATATTGAAGCCTGTAAAGCATTGAAAATACTGTTTTTTACTTTAAATAGGCTGTGAATAGTAATTGTCCCTCATCTTGAGACAGCGATTGTAACTGTTCCATAGTTCTTTACATTTCGCTGACAATTCACCTTCTTTTGTTTGAAGTTGCTCTATAACAGCCTCTATTTGCTTTTGGACAGACTCTATATCTGTAATCAATTGCTCTAAGGTTCTTACTACACCATTTCTACTTGTACCTTTTACATAAAATTTTCTGCAATTTGGCAATGCATGTTGTGTCCTCACATATGCCTTTCGTAAAAATTCATTTGCCTCATTTCCACTTTCCTTTACTCTGTCTAATAACCTCTTATAGCGATCATGCTGGTGAGATGCATCTTTCCACTGTCCATATATCTTATGCGCCTGAGTGTTCCAATAATTGTAATCGCTTTGTTGACTTTCCGTCATTTTCATGCCCTCCTTTTTATATTTTTTTGTCATTGTAAAATTTTAAAAAAGTATTACTATTATTTAACTCTCCCTGTAGTATACTATTTTTTTACTTTTTGATAAATTAACAATATCTTTTCAAAAATTATGAAAAACCATTAATTACTAAACTTTCATAATCTAATATATAAACTTATTTTAAATAAACAATTCAGTTTATACATTTAGTTAATTTGTGACTTTAATGCCTTAAATTTACTCACAAAGTTTCAGAAGCTTCACTTTTTTGTTAAATTTCTACTTAGTTTTTAACATAATTTTACTTTAAATTTTTTTTGAGAAAAACTATTAACAATTAATAGTTTTTCTCATTTTTTATATCAATTTTTTTATTACAGTCTAAACTATACTGGCATCCTATTCATGAGTGTCCTTTATCTTTTCTAGGATCTATTCATTAAGATCTTCTACCTTTTCTTTTTTATTATTTTTTGATTTGTCTGAAATATCTTCATTTCCTAATTGTTCTTTTAAATCAGCAGATTCTTTTGCATTTTGTTCATG
>CAZUHD010000045.1:0-7921 GCA_964620415.1 uncultured Clostridium sp. | reverse complement strand
TGTATCATTTATTGTTCCTGATGCTCTTTCATTAAGATCTCCTACATTTTCTTTACCACTATTTTCTGATTTTCCTGAAATATTTCCGTTTCCTAATTGTTCTTTTAAGTCAGCAGATTCTTTTGCATTCTGTTCATGTGTATCATTTATTGTTCCTGATGCTCTTTCATTAAGATCTCCTACATTTTCTTTATCACTATTTTCTGATTTTTCAAAAATATTTTCATCTTTTAATGGTTCATCTATACTTATAGAATTCTTTGCTTTCTGCTTATACCTTTCCTTTATTGCCTCTAAATTTTCATCAGTAAGATTCTTTGCATTTCCTGCCTTTAGTTTATCGATTATTGTTTGTACATAGGCTTCAACTTCCATTTTAGCCTTATTTATCTCATCTGGATCTTGTATCTTACCTAATCCATCTGCTGTTTCCATTGCAGTGATAAGTTTTTGATAAAAGCCATCTTCACCAACAATCGCATCAAATATTGCTAATAATCCTAAACCATCTGTTGATGCAAAAAACTCTTTTCCTAATAAAGCCATTCCATCTAATCCTGCTTCATTTAAAGCATTACAAATGATTTTCCATGCTCTCGCATTCGTTACATATGGAGTTATATCTGTATCCCAGTTATCAAAAATTTCATGAGTAAAAAATTGAGCAAGTCCTTCTGAAGCTCCTCTTGGGTATTCTCCCAAATTGGTACATACGTCTTGTGATAACGAGCCCAAACTATGAACTCCGTTCATGCTCCAAAAATTCTAATGTTGCATTCGGAGATAACCAAATGTCTCCTTCAGAATTAAATGCTACCGTACTATTTGGATCATATCCATATTGCTTGCAAATTAACTCCCATTCAGCAGGAGTTGTAGCTAATTTTACTCTACCAAGTGCTGCATCCACTTCCGAATCAGTCACTCCAAACTCTGAGTGCGATTTAAAAAAGTTCTTCATTGATTCTTTGGTTTTTTCTATAGCAAGTTCTAAATTTTTCTCGGTTATTTTTTGATCAGTAGAATTGTCGTTCAAATCACCTACTTCGGTATCACCTCCACCTGAGCTGCCTCCTCCTCCACCACTTGATCCCATATGTGGTATACTTGATGTTCCTAAGCCATTACCTCTACTTGCTGCATCAGCATCAGCTCTATCTACACTATCTGCTACTCTCAATATCTCTTTTCCTGTACTTCTTAAGGCATCCCTGATATTCGATATTGCATCTGATATTGAAGATAGTTCTGCTGGTCTTCCTATTCCTGGTTCTCCTTGTATTCCATCTATTCGTTCTTTTGCTGTTTTCAAATTACTATCTGCATCATCTATATAGGGTATAACCTCACTACGCAAACCACCTGTATTAGCTTCTATTATTCCCTCTCCCATTACATTTCCTCCTTACTATATAATTTTGTTTATAATTATTTCCTTTTTATAATAATCAACTAAACATGTATGTTCTAAATCTAAAAATTACTCTAGTTATATGCGTGCATCATAAACTCATACTTTATCTTTTTTTACTGTATAAGATTTTGTTGTTATCTTTTTCCTACCAACATTTCTTTTTTATAATGATATAATCTTAAACTTAATGCATCTACTTCTTTTTCACTTGTTATATATTGTAAATCAATTTGTGCATCTGATATAAACATTGCTGCTCGTTCTCTATTATATTCTTGTACTTTTCCAAGTAAATTATTTAAATCCTTTGTTTTAGCTTCTATATCCTCTACTTTTTCTACTTCTTCTCCATTCATCTTATTTTTTGCTTTTCCAAATATCTCAACTGATATTTTTCTTATTTCTTCAAATGGTTTATCTTCTAATAATTCTCTCTTTTTTGAAGTTATATTTTCCTCTATAAGATTTTTTGCCACTCTATTTAAAACTGATTTTATAGATTCTGTATCTTTTTGTATAAATTTCGATTCCGATTCTTGAAGCGTTTTTACTGCAAAATGCATATATTTTTCAAATGCTTCTATTAAATTTTCTCTTTCCTTTTCTTCTTGCGAAACACTTTTTCCAAAATCATCTGTTAGCTTTGATATAAGGTCTTCTATTTCTTTTTCCATTTTCTATTCATCCCTTCCTATGGCACAAATCTTAATAAAACATTTTTAACTTTATGTTGTATGTCCAACTAGCTTTATTTTTTTCATTATAACCTTTTTAATTTAAATATGTCAAGTATTTTCAAAAAAATTTTGATTTTAATTTTTGGCGTCAATTTCAAAAATTAAAATTTTACAAGAAAACACTTGCTTTTTTATTACTTATGGTATAAGCTTTTTGTCAGTATATATAAATATATGCTCTAAAAAAAATTTCATTATGTGTGTAAAATGGTATTGATTATCCTAGGTTAGCCGAAAATAACAATTGTTTTAATCCTAAATGAATTAAAATAGCCCCAAAAAAGTTATTTACAATAAATCATTTTTTAGTTTTTAAGTAACAGAATCTAATGAGTTACAGAGTAAAACAAAATTATTGATATAATTTAAAATTCAACTGGATATAATAATTTATTAGCATATACTTAATTTTTTCGCATTTATAGAATTAAGAGTTAGTATTTACGAAAGGAGTTTCTATATGGTAAAAGTACTATTCGTGTGTTTAGGAAATATTTGCAGATCCCCTATGGCAGAATTTATATTAAAAGATATGGTAAACAAAAATGGATTATCCAATGATTTCTATATAAATTCAGCTGCAACCAGTAATGAAAATGAAATTTATGGAGCTGGAATATATCCCAATGCTAAAATGTGCTTAAATAAGATGAATATTCCATTTACAGAACATTTATCAAAACAAATAAGAAAAGAGGATTATAATAATTTTGATTATATATTAGCAATGGATAAATCCAATATAGTAAATATAAAAAAAATCGTTGGAAATGATAAACAACATAAAATTTTCAGATTGCTAGATTTTTCCGAAACTCCTAGAGATATAGCAGATCCATGGTATACTGGAAATTTTGACAAAGCATATCAAGATATTGTTTATGGATGTAATAGTTTTTTACAATATCTTAAGTTAAGCCAAAAAATCGCCTTATAATTAGGCGATTTTTTAGTTCCTTTTATCTATTTTTATTTATTTGTTCTTTAATTTTTTAATCTTTTTTCTCAATCCATCCTTTTCCATCTACTACTCTTGTTACCATCATAGATGCTACAGTATCTCCTACAACATTAAGCATTGTTGCTGGTGGGTCAATTATTGTTGCTATAATTGTTAATATTGGTAATGCAGCTACTGGGTAGCCCATCATTGTTATAATTAACATTTCTGATATTGTTCCTCCACCTATTGGTACAGCTGTAACTAAAAGGTTTGCAAGTAAAGCAACACCCAAAACTCCAAGTATATCTCCTGCGCTTGTAAGACTTGTTCCAAATAGACATACTAAAAACATTATTTTAAATACTGAACCTATAATAGAGCCATCTTTATGGAAGCTTGTTCCTAGGGGAATCGTAGTTTCTGCTATATCATCTGGTACTCCCATTTTTTTTGCACATTCCACATTAACAGGAATAGATGCTGCACTAGAACATGTAGCTAGTGCGGTTACAGTTGATGGGATTGCATTTTTCCAAAATGCTACTATTCCCTTTTTTCCTGCTGCTAAAAATGCATATATTGTATACATTATAAAATAGAAGGCAACTGCAACTACCGTATAAATAATAAATGTTTTCAAATATCCTACAGCAATTGATGCTCCAAAGCTTCCTACTAATGCTGCAAAATAACTACCCAATCCAATTGGTGCAAAATACATAATTATCTTAACTATATTTGTTACAACTTCATTTGCAGAAACAAGAAAATCATACACTGGTTTTGATTTTTCTCCTGTCATATTCATTGCTATTCCAAATATAACAGAAAAAACAAGAAGCGCAATAATATTATCTTTTGAAAGTAATTTTGAAAAATCATTTACAGTTAAAAGACTTACTGTTCTATCTGCAATAGATATTTCTTCTTCATCTTCTCCTTCCTCTTCTGTAGTTTCTTCTAATGATGCTTGGATTTTAGCTCCATCTTCTGGATTAACTAATTTTACAAAATAAGTACTAGCAAAACCAATTAAAACTGCAATAATAGATGTAATAACAAATACTCCTATTATAGTTATCATGATTTTGCCGAAGTCTTTTTGGCTGTTTCATTTTAGCAATGGAAGTTGTAACAGTTAAGAAAATAAGTGGCACAACGATGACTAACAAAAGATTTAAAAATAGATCTCCTAAAGGACTTAGAATTGTTGCTTTTTCTTGGAATATAATTCCTACAATTGCGCCAACAATAATAGCAACAAGTAAAATTATTGTTGACTTGTAATTTGATAAAAATTTTTTCATAATACTACCTCTCTTTATCGATAAGGCAACTAGAAATATAATTATATTTCTAGGATTTGTTGTTATTATATACCAATTTATTTTTTTTTGCAAATTTTTTTTAATTTCTATCCAACTAGATTAAAAGGCTCAATTACCTTTCAAAAAGCTTTTCATTTTATATCTCTTCTAGAACTCCCATTACTATATATCTTGCACCTTGATATTCATAAGCACAAGTTGATAAAATTACAATATTGCTATTATCATTAACTACTACATCAGTTTTAAAATCAGATTTAGAAACAAAATTATCAATTAAATTCTTATTTACATCTTCTATATTGTAAATATTTGAATCTGCTGATATACTTAGTCCTGCAAATACTTTTATAATATAATCTTTTTCTGGAGTAAATAAATACATAATTTTATGTTCATCATAATATCCTTTTTTTTCATAATTCTGCAATGTTCCAAACATACTATCATTTTTCATATTATGACCATATATAATAGTAAGCTTGTCTGTAAAATCAGGTTTATTTCTAAAATCCATAAAAATACTTCCTGATGTATTATATTTTCCAGTATATAGTCTTCTCAAATAATAATCATTATCTTCTGATTGCAATATAGGCAAATTAATAGGTGTATTTTCAGAATAAATCCAGCCTATTATATCTTCATTATCTTGTTTTAGTACTGTAAAATCTATATCAAACGGTTTATTACTATTTTCTGTTTCACTTTGGTTTCCACTAATATCATCTGATATTGAATTTGAAACTGCCCTTTCAATAAGAGTATTATTTGATTTTTTATTATTATATGCATCTACAAAATACATTATTACCTTATAAGAAGAAAATATAAAAATAATTACAAGGACAACAAGCAGTATATTTTGTATTGCATTATTTCCTTTTCTTTCAAAATGTTTTTCTTTTCTCATAAACTTCTCCTATAATTAATTATTCTATATCTCTTAGAAATTTACCATTTTTATAAAACAGGCTTTCCCCCTCTTTTGCCCAAAAAGGTATAAGGCAATTCGGAACTCTCATAGTGTTTTCCTTATCTGTTTGATAACTTAATATAGAATAGTCTTTTTCTTTTAATTCGATTTTATATCTAGCATTAGCATCAATATTTAAAATGTGACTTTCATTTATAAAATCATTTTTGATTTTCTCGAATTCTTGTATTCCAACTAAGCTATCCATAAATTGCTCAGTAAGCTCTTCTTCAATAATATAGTTCCCATTTTCATATCTAAGTATAGTGTCATTTCCAATCTTATTTAAAATATCTTTTGGAATATCCTCTTCTTTCGTTACTTTGTTATTATTTACATTTTGTAAATATACATATCCATCTCCCATGTCTACAACCTGATACAAAGTACCCTCTTGTTTCAGGTCTTGTTTTTCTATACTATTATTTTTTTCTAAATGATTAGATAGTTCATTTATAAAATTTTGAACCAAATTATTTGTTTTTTCATTATCTGCTATTTTATTAAAAAAATCTAAATTCAATAAATTTTTACCTCCTATTTCATTTTTAAAAGGAATATTTTTTGTTAAAGATTTAAATATGTTTAATTATACATAGTAAAAAGAATAAATTCAATAGTTTTCGTATTTTTTTATTTCCAACTTTCTCCTGTTTTATAATCAATATTAATTTCAGGTTGTACATTATATACATATACATTAAAACAAACGCCTTTGCCCCTATCTTCTACAGAATATGCTTCAATTTCCACACCACTTGCAAGAAGGTCATTATCTTTAAAATCAGGTGTTACCCTATAAAGTACATGAACATCTGCTTTACTATTATTAACATAATCTGCAACTTGATTCTCAAAAGGAAGCATTCCTGATACATTAAAATATCTCGTACCAGTAATCAAATTAAGTTCATTATCATCCTCATCTGATAGTTGATAACCTATTAAATGACATCTATTATATAGATATTGTCCATCATATTGTTTTTGCACCCAGCCAGTTGGTTTTACATTAGAAATATCTCCTCTTTCATCTGTTGGCATTATTTCCCTGCAAATATTTGCATAGGCTACACCACACCTTCCTAATCCATCTAATTTACTATATACTTCAAAGGCATCTGTTCTATACTCTTCTTCACTAAAATATGGGACATTATCATTTAATTCCACATATATCTGCCCAGAATATTCTGGTATATCTTTTATGCTATTATAACTTGGAACTTCTTCCCCTTTACTACTCAAATATGTTATACATAAAAGGACTAGAATTATAATTACAGTAATAATAACTTCATTTAAGCCTAACTTTTTTCTTCGTTTCATTTTACACCAACCTTTCGTAACTATATTTCCACATAAAAATTTACACTACCAGTCAAGAACAAAAAGCACTTCAATAGAAATGCCTCTTTAATTTTATATATTCTTAATTTTTTATAATATTTCATCTTTTTATACTATATAATTTTTTATAATATCATAAACTTTATGTGTTGGAAGTCCAATTGCACTACTATAATTTCCATCTATTTTTTCTACAAATACACAAAATTCATTTTGTATACCATAAGCACCTGCTTTATCCATTGCATTTCCAGTGTTTATCCATTTTTCTATTTCTTTATCTGATATATCTTTTAAATAAACCTTTACTTCATCATAAGTTTTATATTCTTCATATTTACCATCTTTTTCTATAATAACACTCAAACCCGTAAAAATACTATGAGTTCTATCTCCCTTAATTAATTCTTTTATCATTTGTTTTGCATGATTTTCATCTTTAGGCTTTCCATAAATTTTATTATTTTTTACAACTATGGTATCAGAACCAATTATTATTCTATTACCTTCTGTTCTATTATATACGTTTTTTGCCTTATTATATGATAATTTCATTACTTGTTCTGGCATAGTTAATCCTTGTTCTATTTGTTCATCGGTATTACTAGCCATAATTTCAAATTCTGGAACTATAAGTTTTAATAATTCTTTTCTTCTTGGTGATTTTGATGCTAATATTATTTTCATATCTATTATTTAAACCTTTCTATTTTATTAATTTATGATTTTAACATATATTTTATATTTTGACAACAAAAAATTTAGAATATTGTAGAAGCAATTTAAATTTGTGTTACAATTCACAGCTCTAATATAAGTTTAATAAAACAATGTTAATTTATCTGCATTCAGATACTTCAAAATATCAGCAATGAGCTACTTTTGACTTTTAAAGTGATTTTTGTTATAATCTTTTCTAGAATTGTATTTATTTTGGGAAGGAGAGCATTTGAATATGAAAAAGTTACCAAAAGGGATTAGCAATTATGAGGAATTAATTGAAGGAAACTATTACTATGTTGATAAAACGAAATTTTTAGAAAAATTAGAAGCCTTAGCTGATAAGAGACTAATGTTTTTAAGACCAAGAAGGTTTGGAAAAACATTATTTACAAGCATATTGGAGAATTATTATGATATAAATAAAAAGGATAAATTTGAAGAGTTGTTTAG
>CAZUHD010000044.1:0-13401 GCA_964620415.1 uncultured Clostridium sp. | reverse complement strand
TATTGTACAACTAAACAAAAAAATCCCCCCGCCTTAGCCGTAAGAAGTTATGAATTTTTAATAACCTGCCTCCTAAAAAACAGGTGGGTGCTAACCTTAATACTCATGGGCTTCTTACTAAATTTTACGTAAGCATGCACGCCATATCAAGAGATATGCCCCTCTTAAAACTTGTAGGTTCTAAAAATTCTGTCTACACGCACTATGCAGGGAAATTTATTTCCTAATTAAATTATCTTTATAATAACATAATTTATTGCATTTATCAAATAGAAAAAACTCCATTTTATAGTAAATATATTCTTAAAATTCTTATTTCTCACTTTTAATTCATTATGCTTACTTATACAATATATTCTATGACTTGATTTTTATCCTCTACTTTCATGACATATAAAATATATTATCTGATATTTTTTTGATATATTTTTTATTAAATTCAATGCATTTTTTATTTTATTTTTATCCATATTTACAAATGGATCATCAAGTATAATAAATGGATTTTCTTCTTCAAATAAGCTTTCTATTAGACTTAATCTCATACACATATAAATCAAATCTTTATAGCCTGTACTAAAGTATCTTAATTCTTTATTGCTTCCCAGTTCATTAATTTGTACATCTAAATTAACATCCAAACTTGCATCAAGCTCTGTTCCATTTATTAATCCTAAATTTTTAATAAAGCTTTTTTGCATTCCACCCATATAATGTGAAGAAAATTGATTTTTAGCAATTTCCAATAACTCTTTAGTTTTCTCAAGAATATTACAATTTTCTTTCATCTCATCAATTTTCGTATTCAATTGTTCTAATTCGTTTTCAATATCAAAGGTTTCATCTAAATTGCTTTCTAACATTTCTATTTGATTTTTATTATAGTTTTTCTCATCATTTAATTTATCTAGCTCTTCTGATAAAGTTTTTAAGTTTTCCTCTATTTCTTTTTTATCTAGTTTTTCTATGTCTTCTTTGTTTACTATATTTTCAGGATTCTCTTGTTTTGCTTCATTAATTATTTCTATTAATTGAGTATCATTTGTCTTTTCATATTCTTCTTTTGCCTTTAATTTTGTATCATAATCTTGTATTTGTTTATCATACTCCCTTTTTTTCATTTGTATTTCTTGTGCATAATTTATATAAGGTTTTGTTATTTTGCTAAAATATTTTAGTAAAATATCTTTTACATTTTTTTCTAACTCATCTAGTTTTTGCATAATTTCATTTTGTTTCTCAAAAGTTGTATCTATATTATCTTTTAAATTTTTATATTTCATATATCTAGCTTTTATTTCTGTAAGTTGTACAACATTATCTAAGCCAAGTTCATTATCTGAAAACTCATTAATAAATTCATCTATGTCTTTTTGAATATACTCTTCATCTTCTTTTAATTCTTTTTGATCTTCAATTGTATTTGCTAATTCTTTTTCAATATTTTTACATCTTCTTTTTTTGGATTCTAAAGTTATACTTCCTATTGTCACAACTACTAAACCAATTACTCCAACTGCAACTTCAATAGTTACAAAATTTGTTGAGCCTTTCATAACTGATACAATAGCAATCATTATAATTATAATAGAAAATAAACACATAAATAAAGTTATTACTTGTCCTACTTTAATTTGTTTATTCAATGTTGTTCGTTCTTTATTTGAATTTGTTATTTTTTCATTATTCAAATCAATTTTGTTTCTCTTTTCACCTAATGAATTATAATCTTCTATTTTCTTGTTGATTATTCCTTCTGAAATATCTTCATTTTGGAATTGTTTTTTTAAATTATTTATTTCAGCTATTTCTTCTGGAGAAATATTATAGCTTTTCATCTGTGCTTTACACTTCTCAATTAGCAAACTTTTATCTATTAAAGCTTGGATTTCACTATCTTTAGGTATTTCCCCTCCAAAGAATTTTTCACACTCATCAATTTTGGCTTTGCTTTCTTTTAAGTTGTCTTCAAAGATTTTATAATTTTCCTTTTTAGCTTTTTTTGTTTCTGATTCTAACATTGAAGTATATATTTTTTTAAGTTTATCTTGCTCTTGTTCTTTTTCCCTTATTTGTTCAAGTATCTCATTATTTTGTTCTTTTCTATCTTCCAAAGTTCTCTCATCATTTTTACTTTGTTCTAACTTCTTTTCAAGTTTTATCTTTTCAAATGTTTTTTCATTTATTTCTCCCCTACCACCTGTTTTTTTATAATTTTTAATAGCATCATCTAACACTTTTAAAGCTTTCTCGGAGGTATTTACATCGTTCTCATTTTCTAATATATTACCTAATTTCGCACTTAAACTATCATTCATCGATGTTTCCATATCTTGTCCTGAAATAAATGTGCTTCTTTCATAAGCTTCTTTATTGAGTTTAAAAATCTCTTCACCAATATTTGGGGTGAAATCATTTGTTTCTAAATTAGTTGATAAATCATATAATTTAAATGTATCTTCTGTTTCTTTTTTTCCAAAAAATCTTTCTAATCTATATGTTTTGTTATTTACTTCAAACTCTATACTTCCACCAAATGCCCCACCTTGCCATGGTTCATATTTTTTTCTATCTGTTAAAACTTTGGTTATTCTTTTAGTTTCTAATCCATAAAACATTGCCTTTATGAAATTCGCAAAAGTTGTTTTTCCAAAGCCATTATCTTCTTCTATTGTATTTATACCATCTTTAAATTTATAGTTAAAATTTGATAATTTACCAAAGTTTTCTATATGGCATTTTAGTAATTTCATTAGTTTACCTCCTCTCCTCTAATTGCCTTTATTCCTGTCATAATTATCTTTTGTTTTTCTTCATCTGTTAAATCTTGTTTCATAACAAGTCTAATAAATTCTCCTTTTAATGAGGCATCATTTTTATATGACATGTAATCAATTTTCAGAGTAGTTTCATCACATATTTTTGCAAAATAAAACATTTTATTATATTTTTTTTCTAAAAAATCAATATCTCTTTCTGAATTTAAATCAACATCTCCATTTAATACAATTTTAACTAAAGCTTCCTCTTCGATATTTTTTGTAGCTTCATCAATCATTTTTTCTGCATCTGATGTAGTTATTGCTTCACTTACATCTACATTAATTTCATATAGACGCCTCATAGCAAATGGAACAAATTTTGATTCAATTTTCATATTTTCTTCATCAATATCTAATAAAACAAATCCCTTTTCACCACATTCATCAAATCCTCTTCCTTCTAAGCATCCCGAATAGCAGTATATGCCTCTATTGTCTAATTTTTCCTGTTTAAATGTATGAATATGTCCTAAAGCTAAATAATCTATATTATTATTTTTTAAAGCTTTTAAATTAATAATTCCATGTTTATACTTCATATTTGTTTCTAATTCTTGACCATGTAATACTACAATGTTAATATCATTTTTATTTAATATAAGAGTATTATTAATTTGCTTTCCAAGTTTGTCAGATTCTATTCCAGCAATTGTAACTTTTCCATATTTATATGTTATCCACTCATTTGAATTAAAAAGCTTTAAGTTTCCAGGTATTGTTTCTAAATTTGAAATAAAATTAGCTTCATCATGATTTCCTGCTAAATATACAAAATCTATATTTGGATGTGAATTTATACTATCTAACACTATATTTCTAGTTTTCAAGCTTACATTTCTTCTATCAAACATATCTCCAGCAATTATTATTACTCTTACAGCCATGTCTTGTGCATATTGTACCATTTTTTGATATGTCATCAAAATTTCATCTCTACGTTCTTTAGCTTTTTTATTATCTAAATTTGACTCCATCTTTGAATCAAGATGGAGGTCACTACAGTGTATTATTTTCATTTTTTCCTCCATACGTATATTAACATATATTTAATCTATATTTTAGTAAGTACTTTAATTCTACTATATTAGACAAAAAATAGCAAGTAAAAAAATATATTTCTATACGAAAAAAATATTATTTTTCTTCTTCCTTGTCTTTTTCTGTATTTCTTCCTTCTTTATCTTTATGTAATAATCTATTTTTAAATAATTTTATTTTCTCTTGTAATCTTTTAAAAGTTTCTTTTATTTCATTTATTCCAAATAAATGTGCAACATTTTCCATATAAGACCTTAATATCATTTCCTGGATTTTTACATCACATTTTTCTTCGCCTCTGGATCTATCTACAGAATACTTTTCACAACTTTTAAATTCTTCACTAGATTTAAGTGCCAAATGTGCATCTTTTCCATTATTTTCAATTCCCAAAAAATTATAATTTGTTAAATCACAATTAAACCATACTCCTCCTATTTTAACTTGATTCCATTGATGCCCAATTATGTCTTCACCTTCTCTATTCCCATAAACTACTTTCGATTCAATTCCTACTAGATTTAAACACTCTTTTAAAATTTGTGAATAGCCCACACAAACACATTTACCTTCCACTAATCCATTATATAAATTTCGGCATCTAACACTTAAACTTTCATCTCTACTTCCTTCATCTGTTACTGCATATTCATCATATTGTATATGAGAAAGCCTTTTAAAAATAATTTTAAATGCTTCTAATTCACTTTTAAAATCATCTTTTTTAGGTTTTTTTACTTCATCTATAACTCTATTAGCTGCTTTTCTTACTTCTATATATTGCTTGCGTGTATATCCTTCAAGTTTTAAACTTCCACCCGAATTTAATATTATATATTTAATGTTTTCATTTTGTTCTAATTGTTCTAAAGTAAGTTCAGATAAATCTTTAATTTCTAAGCATTCCTCACTCCACTTTTTTATTAATTCAGGATTATTTATTTTTCTTATAGCTTTTTCTATATAAAATACTTCCGCATTTTGTTTTTTCATAGGTTCTATAAATTCTTCTATCTTTTCTGGAGTATGTATAGATGTAACAAGTGACCATACATTTCTATTCTCCATATTTGATTTGTATTTTCTTAAAAACTCTACAATCAGATCTTCATTATCATAAATTTCATTAAGCATTTGGATTTTTTTGTCAACATCTGTTTCTTGTTCTACTAATTCTTTTACATAATCCCAATCTTTAATATTTCGTGCAACTTTTACCCTTTCTAATGTACTAAGATTTAAATTTGGTAGTTTAAGTATTTTTTTCACTTCTTCTTTGTCATTTCGTCCAGAAAGCAATTTCATTATACATTTTGAATCCAAATTAATAGATTTATCCATAATAAAGTCAGCTAATTTTTTTGAATCGCCATCACATATTATTGAAATTAATTCAGTTTTACCTTTTAAATCTATTCCAAGAGATGGGTTTCTAACATATTCTTCCAATAATTCCTTTTTTGTTCCATCAAGTGAAGCTATTCTTCCTAATAAATAAGTTTTTGCGGAAGAGTCCAAGCCTAAAGCTTCATCTGTAAGATATTCATTTATCTTATTTACATCTCCACCCAATCTTTTTATAATTAATTTTGCCCTATCTTTTGAATTTAATCCTAAAGAAGTATCTCTAATAAATTTTTCTGTTAATTCATCATCTCCTATTTGTATTACCCATTCTGCCTTTGTTAAAGAATCTATATTCAAAGATGTGTCAAAAAGATACTGCCTTAATTTTTCAGGATTGTCCATATACATTAATTCTATTAAATTCTGTCTATACAATGACCCTAAACCAAGTGATGAATCATCAATAAATCTTTTTATAAGTTCTTTATCTCCAATTTCTTCTATTAGTTTCTGTTTTTGATAACCAGTAAAGAAAAATGACTTATCAAAAAGAATTTTTTTCAAATATTCTTTATCACCAAATTCTTTAAAAGTATAAGCTGCTGTTATTCCTGTTCCTCTTTCATAATTTGTTCCGTCCTCTATTTCAAATCCTGATTTTAATTCTTTTCTAAAAATATGTTCTGCAAATTCTTTATCTCCAATTGCAATTAATAACAAATGTAGATTCGCACAAATAGAATGATTCTCTTGTATATCTTCTAAATTCTCATCTAATTCTTGCTTCAAAAAGGCTTTTTCTTCATCTGTTATATTATTTCCAAGTTTTAGTTCTTTTATCAATGAATTTATTTTATTAATTACTGTAAGTTTAACTGACATAATTTACTCCTCATTTTTTAAATAAAAACTTTTTAAAAAAATTTTTTATTTTATCCCAAATTGTATCTTTTTTTACACAAATTACTTTACATTCTCCTTGTGCTTTTTGAGATTTGATTTTATCTTTAAAAATATCATCACTATATACACTTTGTCTATTTTTTTCAGTTTCTTTTAATGTTTTTATTATTTCTTTTTTCTCATCTTCATTTTTACAAATATAGGTAAGATAAAGCACTAAAAGAAGTCTATTTGACTCTTTCAAAATATGCTGTTCTTCTAAAGGTAAATCAGGGTTAAAATTAAAATTCCAGCTTAAGTCTTGTTCATCTTCCATCATTTCTATAATTTCTATAGGAATTTCTTCTTTTAAATTAAGCTCTTTTAGTATAATTAATACTTCTTTATATGCTCTCTTTTGTTCTTTATTTTCCATTTTTCTCTCCTATGTTAGATGATAAAATTCATTTTGTGAAAAATTGACTTTATCTCTTAAATTTACTAAATCTTCTGTAGCAGTAGATCCATCTATATTTATTTTCTTTAAATTTGGTGCTATCTTTAAAATATCATTTAATTGTTTTATAGCAAAATAATGAATATCTAGCTCTTCTAAAGAATTTAGTCTTTCTAAATTGTAAATGTCAAAATCATTTAAGTAATTTATATCTCCTATAATATTTATTTTTTTTATAAGACTTCCTGATATTTTTACATCTTGTATGTTTTTACAATGATTAATAAACAAACTTTCTATGTTTTGATTTAAACATAAGTTATCTATTTTAAAATCACAAAAATCAAATTGAATATATTTAAGAAATTTCATTTTTTGTAAAATACTAATATCTTGATTATTAATCTCAAATAAAAAAATACTAAAATCTTTTATATTATCTAATTTTACTAGATCTTCTATATTATAATCGGTTTTATTACCTAAAAAATCCTCTGATTTAAAATTTATTTTATCAATTTTTAATAAATCCTCTTGACTAATTTCATCTACATCTTTTTCTAAAATTTTAGAAATATCTTGTTTTAGATTATTACTAATAAGATCTATACTCATACTTTTCTCTTCTTTCTTTAAAATACTAACTAACTTCTCCTGCACATTTTCCCGTAGAATATGCTATTTGTAAATTAAATCCCCCTGTATATGCATCTACATCTATTATTTCTCCTGCGAAATAAAGTCCTTTTACTATTTTGGATTCCATTGTTTTGGGGTTTATTTGTTTTGTATCTATTCCTCCACTAGTTATAATTGCTTCATCAATTTTTCTAAATCCTTTTATTGTGAGTTCAAATTTTTTTAATAATTTAACTAAGTTTTGTCTTTCTTGTTTAGTTATAGAATTAACTTGTTTTTCTGGATTTATATTTGATAATTCTATAATAACTTTTATTAATTTTTTAGGCAATAATTTATCTAAACTATTTTTAAAATTCTTATTTTTAAACTCTTCAAAATCCCTTAAAATCCTTAAATCTAATTTTTCTTCTGTTAATGCTGGTTTTAAGTCTATAAATAATTTTATTTGCTTTTTATTTAATAATTCTTCTATATTTTTGTATCTAACAAGATGAGCAGAAGAGCTTAAAATAATTGGACCGGAAACGCCAAAATGAGTAAATAACATTTCTCCAAAGTCTTCATATATGGTTTTATTTTTAGAAATATCAACTATATTTATTTTCACATTTTTAAGACTTAGCCCTTGCAAGCTTAATTTCAAATTATTCTCATATGTTTCCATTGGAACTAAAGATGGTTTTATTGGAATTATTTTATGCCCCAATTTTTTTGCGATTTCATATCCATCACCAGTCGATCCTGTTAAGGGGTAACTTTTTCCTCCTGTTGCAAGTATTACTTTATCTGCTTTTATTTCTCCATTTTCAGTTATAACTCCTATTACATTATTATTTTCATCTTTTATAATATCTGTAACTCTGCTTTGATAAAAAATTTTAACATTTAATCTTTTTAACTCTTTTTCAAAACAGTCTAAAACATCTTGAGCCTTATCTGTTGCAGGGAAAATTCTATTTCCCCTTTCTTCTTTTACCTTTAAGCCATTTTTTTCAAGAAAACTTATAATGTCTTGATTAGTAAACTTATTAAAACTACTATATAAAAATTTACCGTTTGTAGGTACATTTTTTATAAAGTCTTGTATGTTCAAAGAAGATGTAATATTACATCTTCCTTTTCCCGTAATTAGTAATTTTTTTCCTAACGATTTATTCTTTTCTAACAAAATAACATCATGTCCATTTTGTTTAGCAGTAATTCCTGCAATCATTCCTGCAGGTCCTCCACCTATTACTATTACTTTCATTAAAATATACTCCCTACTATAATTCCAATAAGTGCTCCTACCAAGACTTCTATTGGTGTATGTCCTAATACTTCTACAAGTTTTTCTTGAACCTCTCCGCCAGTAAGTCCTGGCGTTTCTATTATTTTATTTAATAGCCTTGCTTGTTTACCTGCTGCTCTTCTAACTCCCGCAGCATCATACATAACAATAAAAGAAAATCCCAAAGCTAATGCAAATATGTAACTATCAAATCCAGCCTCTCTCCCTGTCATAACAGTAAGAACCATTACAACAGCAGAATGAGAACTTGGCATTCCACCTGCACCTAGTATCCTTTTAAAATTAAATTTTTTTGTAGTAATTAAGTCCCATATAACTTTAAATGCCTGAATTGAAAACCATGTCACTAATGGTACTATTATAAATCTATATTTAGTTATAAATTCCACTTTTTTCCCCCTTAATATTATGTCTTTTTATTCTTCTGCTGAAAATTCTTGTTCTTCTAAAGAACCATCTTTTTCTAAAATAATAGTTATTCTTTTTTCTGTATCTTCTAAAAGTTTTGTACAATCTTTGGAAATTTTCATGCCTTCTTCAAATTTTTCAACAGATGCTTCTAAACTTAAGTCTCCTTTTTCCAATTCTGCTACTATCTTTTCTAATTGTGCTAATTTTTCTTCAAATGTTTCCTTTTTCTCCATATTTGTTTCCTTTCCATTTTACTTAATTGTTACTTCTTTAGTTGCTAGATTAACTTCATATTCAGCAAGTTGTGCTGTTGATGACTTGCTTCTTACAGATATAGTATATATATTTTCTGAAACATTATCTACTGTATAATAAACTGTTTCATCTGTTTCTCCCCATTCTTTTTTTGCAAGCAAAATAGCTTCTTCTTCACTATTATTATAAGATTCATTTCCATTTATTTCTTCTACTCCTTGAAATGTATTTTGGTTATCAACTGTTTCATTTGTAACAGAATTTTCACTTGTTTCGTTTTCTGTTTCATTTATCTCATTTGTTTCATTTGTTTCATTTACTGTAGAATTAATCATATTATTTTCCAAATTGGTTTCAGCATGAGCATCTAATTCTTCGTAATTTTCTTTCCAAATTTTTATCTTAAAACCTATAATTGATAAAATAACAATTAATGCTATTAGTGTACATATAATTACAATTTTTTTATTAACCATAGCTTTTCTCCTTGTATTTAGATAATTTCTGCCCTTTGCTTGCCGTCTACAAATTTTAGTTCTATTTTATCTCCTTTTTTTAAGTCTTTGCATGATTTTACCATTTTATTATCTTTTTCTGTGATTGTATAACCTCTCGCTAGAGTTTTTAATGGACTTAAAGCATCTAATTTAGAAACCTGAGTTTGGAATAATTTTTCTTTTTCTTTTTGTTTAGCTAAAATATAGCTTTCCATTTGTTTAATTAATCCATCTAGTTTTAAATAATTATTTTGCATATTTTGTAAAGGCTCTTTAAGGCTTCTTGAACTTTCTAATCTGTTTAATTTAAGTTTTAATATTTCTATTTTTTTATTAAGGTCAATTCTTGCTCTTTCTCTTAAAGAACTAATCTTATTTTTCAATTCATATATATCAGGATTTGCAAGTTCTGCTGCAGCTGATGGAGTTGGTGCTCTTAGGTCTGCAACAAAATCTGCAATTGTGAAATCTGTTTCATGACCTACTGCCGAAATTATAGGAATTTTTGAACTATAAATAGCTCTAGCAACTATTTCTTCATTAAATGGCCATAGATCTTCTAAAGAACCTCCTCCTCTTGCTAAAATTATAACATCAGCCAAGTTATTTTCATTCATAGTCTTAATTCCTTGTGCAATTTCCTGTGCAGCACCAGGTCCTTGTACTGGAACTGGCAAAAGTCTTATATAGCAATTTGGATTTCTTCTAGTTGAAACATTTATTATATCTCTAATTACTGCTCCTGTCTTTGAAGTTAAAACTCCTATTACTTTAGGTTTTAAAGGAATTTTTACTTTATGAGATGGATCAAATAATCCTTCTTTTTCTAAATCTTGTTTTAATTTTTCATAAGCTGCATATAAGTCTCCAATTCCTTGTTCTTGCATTGCTTTTACATATATTTGATATATTCCATCTCTTTCAAAAACAGAAACTGAGCCAAATACAATTACTTTCATCCCATCTTTAGGCATAAATTTTATTCTTTCAGCATAGCTTTTAAACATTATACATTTTATTAATGATTTATCATCTTTTAAAGTAAAATAAAAATGTCCTGTATAATGTGCTTTAAAGTTTGATATTTCACCTTTTACTATTACAGCATTTAGTGCTTCATCTTGATCTATTTTATTTTTTATATATAGATTTAAATCTGAAACACTAATTGCTTGAGCTTCGTAATTCATTATTTTCTTCCTTTCAATCTAAATATAGGCAAACCTTATAAGATTTGCCTTTTATTTGTCACTTAAATCTTTAACAACTTTTGCTAAAGCTCCATTTATAAATCTGCCAGAAGAATCTTCTCCGTAAGATTTAGCAAGTTCAACTACTTCATTTATTTCAACCTTATATGGAATATCTTTATATTTTATTTCATATATAGCAAGTTTTAGTAAACTTAAATTAACCTTAGAAATCCTTTCAATTTTCCAATCTGAAATTAAAGAATTTTCTATTATTTTTGTAATATCCTTTTGATTTAAATGTATTCCTATTATACAATCTTTTATATATTCTATAGCTTCTGTTTTTGTTATTTTATTGTTTTCTATAAATAATTCAATTTGTTCTTCAATGTCATAATCTTTTTGTATTTCTAAACTATATATTAATTTAAATGCTAGTTCTCTTATTTCAGACCTTTTCATATTATAATTTTTTCCCCTTATATCTTGTCTATAAATCTTTTTATTTTGTCTTTAACTTCTTCTTTATTTAGCTGTATATAGTTCCCTGCTATAGCACATATAACAATTAAAATTATCCCCATAACTAGATTATATAACTTTGTAATTAATATTAATATTGCAACTATTACTCCTATAATAGCACCTTTATATTGATTCCAAAAATCACGTAAATTTTCCATGAGAAAATCCTTTCTATATTCTATTTTAATTCGTAAGTATGTCTTTTATTTTTACATTTACTGATTTTACATCTAAATCAGATGTTTTCTTTATTGCTTCTTTTATCTTATTTTGCATATTTAATGTTAGTTCTTTTATAATTACATCTTTACCTACCATTATATTTACATTTATAATTAAATTATTTAATGTATCTAAATTTACAACAACAGATACATTTTCTACACTATCAAATCCTTTTATTACAGATGAAACGATGTTTTCTATTGTAGGCTTAGAAATTAATAGCTTACCATTATCATTTTGCAAAAGTATTCCTTTGTCTTTATCTTCTTTAGGTGAAGAATCAAAAAATATACATTTTATAGAAAGTAATAATAAAACAACTTCAACTACTAATATAACTTTAGCACTATTTTCTCCGTTTATTCCTATAGCTATAAATTTAGATACAGTACTAATATCTATCCATCCTGCAATCATAATCATTACAGCAACTGATTGTAAAAAGATTATAATTGAAAATAATACTAATATTACTTTATCTAATTTTTTCATCTATTTTAGTCCTTTCTATCTTCTTTTGCCTCATCACTTTCATTAGATGAATTTAAACTTTGTGTATTTACTCCTTGAACATGGACATTAACAATTTCGACTTTTAATCCTGTCATATTTTCTACTGCTGTTTTTACCCTATTTTGTATTTCATATGCAACATCTGGTATTCTTGCTCCATATTCAACTATTATGTTTACGTCTATTTTTGTCTTTTCATTTGATGTATCAACTTTTATTCCTTTAGCTAAGTTTTTCTTTCCTTTTAGTACTTCTGTAATGCCTCCAGCGAAGCCTCCATCCATACTGTATACACCTGGTATTTCAGAAACAGCGACTCCTGCTATTACTGCAATAACGTCACTTGATATTTGTATACCTTCAGCTACATTTTCTACCTCTCCTTCTGTCTCCATTAATTCATCTCTATTTTCTTCCATAATTTATTCCTCCTTTAATTTAATTTGATAGTAGTATATCAGTTTTTATATAAATTTACAACTGTTTTTGTAAATTTTATTATAAAATTTTACAAATAAAACAAATGCTATTAACAAAAGGCATAGGAGGGTATTATAATAGGGACTTAAAAAAATAAAAAAGAAAATATTACAGCTAAAAAAATTTTTATATTGGTATAACATAAATGGTGGATGGAGGCATTTTTAAATATAAGCTACATAGCAAAAAAAGAGCTCGACATACAATGAAGATTGAGCTTTATGCTCTTTCTTCGTTTTTATTATATGCAATATTTTTTCTCTTATTGCTATTTTTATTTTGTCATAGAGTAAGTTATCTCCTGAGACAAAATTAAGCAATATTAAGCTTTTTATATTTCCCCAATTGTAAAATTAGCTAGGGTAAAGTCCTAATTTTAGAAACTAATTTTATTTTTAATCACTATTTAAAAAATTCATTACTAAATCTATAATTACATCTTTTTCTTTTGGATTTGATTCTGCTTTTAACAAGGTTAATGCAGCTAAAGTATTATTATCTATTGTTTGTTTTCCATCTTTATACAAAATACCATAAAAATTTAAAAAGTATATAAATAATGTCGCTGCAATTCTTTTATTTCCATCTGCAAATACATGATTTTTTACTATTAGATATAAAAAATTTGCTCCTTTTTCTTCTATGCTTTTGTATATATCTTGTCCATCAAAACTTTGATAAATGTTGCCTATAATTGACTCTAATCCTCTATCTCTTTCTACTGCAAATAAAGAACTTTCTTCATTAAAACGTAATTTATTTATAACTTCTAAACAATCTTTATATTCAATTTTTCTTTCATCTATATTTCCTTCTATTTTCT
>CAZUHD010000043.1:0-13484 GCA_964620415.1 uncultured Clostridium sp. | reverse complement strand
ACTTTTTAGTAAAGCTAAAACTTCTGGGAAACAAATGATTACCATGTGCATGGGATTTGGATGTAATGCTGCTGGAGTTGTTGGAACAAGAATTATGGATTCTCCTAGAGAAAGAATTATTGCTTCTGTTACCAATAGTTTTGTGCCTTGTAATGGAAGATACCCTTTTTTAATTACCATTGCAACTATTTTTATAGCTGGTTCATTTACAGGTTTATTTTCGTCCTTTGTTTCTACTTTAGCTGTAATTTTAGTAATATTACTTGGAATAATACTTACCTTTATTATTTCAAATATACTATCAAAAACACTTCTAAAAGGTGTACCATCTTCTTTTGTTCTTGAACTTCCTCCTTTTAGAAAACCGCAACTTGGCAGAATTATTGTACGTTCAATTTTTGATAGAACTTTATTTGTACTTGGAAGAGCAATAACAGTTGCTGCTCCTGCGGGTCTTGTTATTTGGCTTTTTGCAAATATCGGTATTCACGGAAGTTCTTTACTTACCATAATAGCAAATTTCTTAAATCCTTTTGCTAAACTATTAGGTTTAGATGGATATATATTAACAGCATTTATTTTTGGTATTCCTGCTAACGAAATCGTACTTCCTATAATTTTGATGTGTTATTTAGGAGGAACTTCTTTAAGTTCTATTTCTGATTATTCCACTATTGGAAATATATTAATTAATAATGGTTGGACTATTATAACAGCTATAAATGTTATGATTTTTACAGTTTTACATTTTCCTTGTACTACAACTTTAATGAGCATAAAAAAAGAAACTGGTAGTATGAAATGGGCACTACTGAGTTTTATTCTCCCTACAGTTTGTGGTATTATTATTTGTTTTATAACAAATTTAATTTATAATATGATTTGGTAAAATATACCCTAAAAAAAGTTCTCCCACAATTTATAATTAATATTGCAGAAGAACTTTTTTATTTAAATATTTATAAAGCGAGAAATTAAAAATGTTCCTCGCTTTAAAAATTATAATCAAGTCTTAATTATTTATCATGTTTACAGTTACAATCGCAGTCTTCTCCTTTATTTCCTCTTAAGCATTTTCCTTCGTGTTTACATTTAACATTCATGTTATAATGACATACATCATTTACCCAAATATCAATAGCATATTCTTTACCAGGGCAAAGAGGTCCAAAGACGAACTCTCCAAATTTGTCTGTAAAAGTATGAGATACAGGAATTCTATTTTTTCTTCCTTCTTTTGAGAAATCTATTTCAATTAATTTAACTACAGCATCTTTTATTGGCTCATTAAAAGCATTTTTTACAGTACCATATATTACATCTCTTGTATCTTCTGGTAAATTTATATTTAAATCAAATTGTTTACCATTAGAAATTAGACCATTAACATCTATAACTGGGCAGTGTGGTCTATTTTGTTCAAATTTCATATTATCTTCTTCCATATTATCCTCCAAAATATAACTTACAGTAATTAATTACTTAATACATATTATGAAAAATGTCGTATTTTGTGAAAAGATAATATTTACAATTTCTAAAAAAAATCAAAAAATTTTGTTAATATTAAATAGGGAGCTATATTTTGCTCCCTATCTTTCTTATATATCATATTTTGCTTTAGGTGTATAATGTGTATGTAAAAGTTTTTCAGCAAGTTCACTTCCTGGTTTTCCAAGAAAAGTACTATAAATTTCTTTAATAGTAGGATTTTCATGTGATTTTCTAATAACACTTTTTTCATCTATATTATATAAGGCATCAGCTCTTAATTTTCTAACATCAACTTCAGCTCTTACTTTAGAGCTTTTAATTGGTTGTCCTCCACCTGTTACACATCCACCAGGGCATGCCATTATTTCTACAAAATGATATGGTGACTCACCTTTTCTTATCTGTTCCATTATTTTTCTAGCATTAGCCAAACCACTTGCAACTGCAATTTTTATTTCTTTTCCACCGACATTTAAGTTTGCCTCTTTAATTCCTTTTTCTCCTCTTACTTCCTTATATTCTAATCTATCAATAGACTTATTTTCTAAAGTATCAACTGCGGTTCTAATGGCCGCTTCCATAACTCCACCTGTTGTTCCGAAAATAGCTCCTGCACCACTTGCTTCTCCCATAGGATCATCAAAATTGCTATCTTCTAAATTTTCAAAGTCTATATTTTCTTGCTTAATCATCCTTGCAAGTTCTCTAGTAGTAAGTACATAATCTACATCTCTTACACCATCTACTTCCATTTCTGGTCTTGTAGCTTCATATTTCTTAGCAATACAAGGCATAATAGATATTGTACAAATTTTATTTTTATCAATACCATATTTTTGAGCAAAATAACTTTTAATTATCGCTCCAAACATTTGATGAGGTGATTTGCAACTAGATAAATGATCTAATAAATCGCCATAATTCTTTTCTGCAAATCTCACCCATCCTGGGCTACATGATGTAATCATTGGTAAAGATTCATTTTTTGTAAATCTTTCAATAAATTCATTTGCTTCTTCCATAATTGTAAAATCTGCACCTGTATTTGTATCAAATACTTTATCAAATCCAAGTCTTCTTAAAGCAGTAACCATTTTTCCCTTTACATTTGTACCTATAGGGTATCCAAATTCTTCTCCTAAAGCTACTCTAACTGCTGGTGCTGTTTGTACTACTGTATAAGTATCTTTATCTTTTAATTTTACAAGTACGTCTTTTATATTTTCTTTTTCATGAAGAGCACCTGTTGGACAACTTTCAATACATTGTCCACAAAATGTACAATCAACTTCATTTAAGCTATTATCATAAGTCGTAGAAATACAAGATTCAAAGCCTCTACCTGTACAATCAATAGCTCCTATTCCCTGTACCTTTTTACAAGTTGAAACACATCTTCTACATAAAATACACTTATTGAAATCCCTAACAATAGATGGAGATTTATCATCCACCTTATGTTTAGTCATTTCTCCTTCGTACTCAATAGTTTTAATGTTAAATTTTTCTGCAAGTTTTTGTAATTCACAACTACCTGAACGAACACAAGTCAAGCAATCTTTTGCATGATTAGATATAATTAAGTCAAGCACCGTATGTCTTGCTTCTAAAACATCAGGTGTATTTGTATGAACTACCATTCCCTCTTCTACAGTTTGGACACAAGATGTAGCAAAGCCTTTTCTACCTTCAATTTCTACTATACATACTCTACAATCACCAACTTCGTTTATATCTTTCAAAAAACATAATGTTGGGATATCTATTCCTACTTTGCGAGCTGCTTCTAAAATAGTAGTTCCCTTTGGAGCTTTTACATCTATTCCATCTATAGTTAAATTAACCATATTATCTTCCATTTTACTTTCCTCCTATTTTATTTTGCCCTCCTTATCCAATAGCTTTAAATGGACAAGTAGCAATACATGTACCACATTTGATACATTTGTCTTGATTAATCGCCCTTTTATCTCTTGCCTCTCCTTCAATTGCCTGTACTGGGCAAGATCTTTGACATAATCCGCAACCTTTACATTTTTCAGGATCTATTGTTATCTTTGATATTGCTTTACATTCATGTGTTTTACACACTTTATTTACTGCATGATCTATATATTCTTGTCTAAAATATCTTAAAGTACTTAGAACTGGGTTTGGTGCACTTTGTCCTAATCCACATACACTAGCTTTCTTTATATTTATAGCTAATTTTTCTAATTTATAAATATCATATTCTGTTCCTTGACCACCACATAATTTTTCTAAAATCTCAAGCATTCTCTTTGTTCCAATTCTACATGGAGTACATTTACCGCAGCTTTCTTTTACAGTAAACTCTAAATAGAATTTAGCAAGATTAACCATACATTTTGTATCATCCATAATGATTAATCCACCAGAACCCATCATTGATCCAATCGCAGTAAGTGATTCATAATCAATTGGTGTATCTAAATGCTCTGCTGGAATACATCCACCTGAAGGTCCACCTGTTTGTGCTGCTTTAAAGCCTCTTCCATTTGGAATACCACCACCAATATCATAAACTATTTCCCTTAAAGTAGTTCCCATAGGTACTTCTACCAATCCAACATTGTTTACATTTCCTCCTAAAGCAAATACCTTTGTTCCTTTAGATTTTTCTGTTCCAATACTAGAATACCATTCGGCACCATTTAAAATAATTTTTGTTATATTAGCTAAAGTTTCAACATTGTTAATAACAGTAGGTTTACCAAATAAGCCTTTACTTGCAGGATAAGGTGGCTTAAGTCTTGGCTGGCCTCTTTTTCCTTCAACGGATTCTAAAAGTGCTGTTTCTTCTCCACAAACAAAAGCTCCTGCACCAAGTCTAATTTCAATATCAAATTTATGTCCTGTACCAAAAATATTATCACCTAATAGCCCATATTCTCTTGCTTGCTTAATTGCAATTTTTAATCTTTGTACTGCTATTGGATATTCTGCTCTTACATATATGTACCCTTGGTTTGCGCCAATTGCATATCCTGCAATTGACATTGCTTCTAAGACCGAATGTGGATCTCCCTCTAAAATGCTTCTATCCATAAATGCTCCTGGATCACCTTCATCAGCATTGCAAACAATATATTTTTGGTCTCCTGGTTCATTTTTACAAAAAGTCCATTTTTTACCTGTTGGGAAACCTGCTCCTCCTCTTCCTCTTAAACCAGATTCAGTAATTACATTAATAACATCATCTTGAGACATAGAAGTTAAAACTTTTTCTAAAGCTTTATATCCATCAAATGCTATATATTCGTCTATATTTTCAGGATCAATTACTCCACAATTTTTTAAAGCAATTCTCTTTTGTTTTTTATAGAAGCTTAATTCATCAAGTTTTTCTACTATTGAGCCATCAATATCTTTACATAATAATCTTTCTACTTTTCTGTTTTCACACATTGCATCAATTATTTCTTCACAGTCTTCTGGTTTTACATGTGCATAAAAAGTCTCTTCTGGTCTAATAATAACAATTGGTCCTTTTGCACAAAGTCCAAAACAACCTGTTTGTATAACACGAATATTATCTATTTTTCTTTCTTCTATAATTTTTCTTAAATTTTCAATAATTTTAGGTGATTTTGAAGATGTACAACCTGTTCCATGGCATACTAATATATGTCTTTCTCTTGAAGTAGATTCTAGATTCACTCTTAAATCCAATTCTTGTCTTTTTTCACTTCTTATTTTTTCTATTTCCTCTATTGTTTTCATGGATACCCTCCTTTTTATATACTAAAAAATTAGTTTTCTTCTTTCATATATTTATCAAGAACTTCATCAAATTGCTTAACAGTTGCATTTCCATAAACTTCGTTATTTATCATAAATACTGGTGCTAAACCACAAGCTCCAACACATCTTACATCGTCAATTGAAAACTTACCATCTTTGGTTACTTCTCCTGGTTCAATTTTTAGTCTTTCTTTAGCTCTATCTAGTATTTTTTGAGAACCCTTTACATAGCATGCCGTTCCTAAACAAATAGATATATTATATTTTCCTTTTGGAGATAATGTAAATCTCGAATAAAATGTTATAACGCCATAAATTTCAGCCATTGGGATTGATAAGTATTCTGAAATAACGAGCTGTGCTTCTTTTGGAATAAAACCATATTTTTCTTGAACTTCATTTAGTATCATTATTAATCTATCTTTTTCTTGTGGATATTTTTCTAATATTTGTTTTGTTTCCTCTTTTATTCTCTCTGTTGCACAATTTTCACAATTTACACAATTTTCTTCCATATCTTTTTTATGTATGATATAAAAATATATCATACTCTCCTTTCCTTTAATCACGTTTACATTTATGATTATACCAAATGAATTTACTAAATTCAACACTTTATGACAAAATATTTTTGCCTCTTTTTGGTATTATTTAATTATTTTCCATATCTATTAATTATTACTAAGATAAAAGTAGTAATATTCTTAAATTTTCTGTTTTATTTAACGTTATTTAATTTCTTGAATATAATATTTAAGAGGTGCTTAAAATGTTTACAAATATTTTTAATAATGCTAGAGCCTATATAAGAGGTGGAAAAAAATATCCTGAAATTAATGGTATTGTTACTTTTAGAGAAACCAAAAATGGAGTAATTCTAACTGCTAAAATCAATAATTTGCCCCAATCTAAAGATAAATGCAAGGGAAGATTTTTTGGTTTTCATATTCATGAAGGAACTTCTTGTACTGGAAATAGTAATGATGAGTTTTCCAATGCTAAATCTCATTTGAATCTTACAAATTGTCCTCATCCTTTTCATATGGGAGATCTACCTCCATTAATTGAAAATAACGGATATAGCTACATGAGTGTTTTGATAAATAAATTTAAAATAAAAGATATTTTAGGAAAAGTAATTATTATTCATGATTTTCCAGATGACTTTACGACTCAGCCAAGTGGAAATTCTGGTACAAAAATTGCTTGTGGTAAAATTGAAAAATATTAAAGTCTATTTTCTTATTTAATTTTAATTAAGAAAAAAATACTAGAAATTAGTTTTTTTACTAATTTCTAGTTAAAGACTTATTTTACATCAATGTACTTAAAATATTTAATTTTAGCAAATTAAAGTATCACAATATTTACAACGATAAGTTTTGTTTTTTTCATCAGTCAAAATAAAAACATGATCTAATTCTTGTTCTACAGAAGTAATACATCTTGGGTTTTTACATTTAACAATATTTACAATTTCCCTTGGTAATTCAACATGATATTTATCTACCAATTTATTATCTCTAATAATATTAATTGTTATATTGGGGTCAATATAACCTAAAATATTTACATCTAAATCAATATTTTTATCAATTTTTATTATGTCTTTTTTCCCCATTTTAGAGCTTCTAGCATTAGTTATTAGTGCTACAGAACAATCTAGTTTTCCTAAATTTAAAGCATCATATATTTCTAAGCCCTTTTTTGCTTTAATGTGGTCTATTACAATTCCGTCTTTTATACTATCTATATTCATTTTTCTCCTCCTATTTTATATCTAATAATTTCAGAATAAGTGCCATTCTTATAAATTTACCATATTTTGCTTGTTTAAAATAACAAGCTCGTGGGTCATCATCTACTTCTACAGATATTTCATTTACTCTAGGTAATGGGTGCATGATACATAAATCTTTCTTAGCTTTTTCTAGTTTACTTTTATTCAATATGTAAAAATCTTTTAATCTCAAATAATCTTCTTCATTGAAAAATCGTTCTCTTTGCACTCTTGTCATATATAAAATATCTAGTTTATCCATATATTTTTCCATATCTGTTGTTTCAATATATTCTAAATTGTTTTTATCAAGTATTTCTTTTTTTACATAGTCAGACACTTTTAGTTCATCTGGTGAAATAAGAATAAATTTTACATTTTCATATCTTGACATAGCCGATATTAAGGAGTGTACAGTTCTACCAAATTTTAGATCTCCACATAATCCTATAGTCAAATTATCTAATCTATGTTTTTCACAAGAAATAGTTAATAAATCTGTTAGAGTTTGTGTTGGGTGATTGTGCCCTCCATCACCTGCATTAATAATTGGAACTTCTGCTTTTAAGCTTCCAACTAAAGCTGCTCCCTCTTTTGGATGTCTTATAGCTATAATATCACTATAATTTCCTACAACTCTTATAGTATCTGCTACACTTTCACCTTTTGATGCAGAGCTTGATGATGCTGATGAAAAGCCTATAACACTTCCACCTAATTCTATCATAGCAGATTCAAAGCTTAACCTTGTTCTTGTGCTTGGCTCAAAAAATAAAGTAGCTAATTTCTTATGCTTACATTTATCCCAATACTTTTCAGGATGAAGCATAATATCTTTAGCTACTGTAATCAATTCTTCTATTTCTTTTGTTGATAAGTCATTTATTTCAATTAAATGTCTCATTTTCTCCTCCTAGTATGATAATGTTAAATTAAGGAAAATAACTTAGCATTATTTATTTTTTATTTGTTTTATCAAATATTTCAATTTCTGTCAACACCAATTGTACTTTATTTATATATGTTATTTATTTGTATTACAGCTTAATGTGGTATAACTACTGATATAAAGCAATTTGTAGTTTCTGTAAAAAATAAAAAAAATTACCAAATCTGTTAAAATAATGATTTTGCTGAATTTATTGTTTTAATAAACACAAGTAAATAAAGCTGTATCAATAATTTTAAGCTGTAACTACTTTTCTTTAGTATTTTCTTTTATATTTCTTGACATTTTTATTAAATTTGATATATAAGAAAGATAGAAAGTAAGCAACCACAATTATGTAGTTGCCCAAAATATATTGGTAACTACACATTGCTCTGCAATCTTTTTTAAGCAATGTGTAGTCTTTTTATTTTATTCGCATATTAACCCATTGTATGTATAATACATAGTAAGGCTAAATTCATTGTTATCGAAATCATTAAACCTATTACTAAAAATGCTAAAATCTCTAACATAAAGCCTCACCCCCTAACTCTTGATGAGAAATCAAGGTTGAGGGCAGCTACACATCTGCTTATCTTACTTTCTATGACAGTTATTTTATCTTATTTTCTTCCAAAAAACTTCATTTAAATTTTAAATACAAAAGTAAATTCCATATTTATCTTAAAGCTGAAATTTAGTCTTGGATCGAAATTTCAACAATATAGACATTAATGTTACACAAAACATTAAAATAATACATTCAGTAAAATCAATATTTCAAAAAAATTTACACACTCAATTATCCTGGCTTACCTGTAAATAAGGAAGTATTTCACTAAATATCTGACCTCCTACTGGAGCTGCCACACCTCCTCCTTGGTGTCCTCCTTCTCCTGTTGGATTATATAAAGTTATTAATAAAACTACTTCTGGATCATCAATAGGAGCAATGCCTAAAAATGATGTTACATATTTTCCTGTATTGACCCCATCTTCTGATGTTCCTGTTTTTCCCCCTATCCTATATCCTTCAACTTTTGCATTTTTACCAGTTCCCTCTGATACAACTGATTCCATCATACTTAAAACTTTATCTGATGTTTCTTTTGATATAACTGTGTTTTTAATTTCTACTGGAATTTCGGTTACCTCTCCTGTTTTACTATCAATTGTTGCTTTTACCAGTCTTGGTGTAATTAAAGTACCTCCATTTGCTATACTTGAAACCGCAGTTACTAATTGTATTGGTGTAATCTCAAATCTCTGTCCAAAACTTATAGTAGCAAGCTCTACAGGTCCTGCTTTTTCTTTTGCAATAAATATACTATTTGCTTCTCCTGGTAAGTTTATTCCAGTCTTAGAAAGTAAACCAAATTGATTTAAATATTTATAATATGTTTCTACTCCAAGTTTTTGACCTAAACCTATAAAAACAGGATTGCATGAATTCATTAAGCCTTGTCTTAAAGATTCACTTCCATGTGGTTTGTAATATCTCCAACATTTAATTCTTGCTCCAGCAACTGTAATTGATCCTGTACAGCAAAATTCTCCACTTCTATCTGTATCAGTTATTCCCTCTTCTAGTGCAGCTGATGCAGTTACTAATTTGAAAACAGAACCTGGTTCATAAGTGTCTGATATTGCTTTATTTCTCCACATTTTTTGTAATTCTGCAGTTTTCTCGCTTTGTTCCATATTATCCCAATTTGACAAAAGTTCGTCATTGTTAATTGTATATGGTTCATTTAAATTATAATTTGGATATGTTGCCATTGCTAAAATATCCCCTGTTTTAGGGTTCATTACAATAACATTTCCTCCATCTGTGCACTTGTTATCAATACAAGCTTCTGCAAGATATTTTTCAACTATTGATTGTATTGTCATATCTATTGAAAGAATTAGTGATGTACCATCTACTGCGGATGTATAATTTTCTCCATCTGTCCCAAGTTCTTTTCCTGTTGCATCTGTTGTTCTTGATACATATCCTTTTGTTCCCGACAAAATTTCATCATATTTAGCCTCTATTCCATCTAATCCTTGATTATCACTGCCACAAAAGCCAATAACTTGTGAAGCTAAAGTTTCATAAGGATAATATCTTTTACTATCTTCATCAATATTTACGCCTGTAGTTATATTATTTTCAATAAGCCACTGCCTTAATTCATCTGCTTTATCTTTCTCTATTTTTTTGACTATTGTTTCAATAGAACTCCTTTTTTGTATTTTTTTTAAAACTTTTTCATAATCCAGCTCAAATATATTGCTTAATTTGTTTGCAACCTTTTCTTTATTTTCATTTTGAATATTGGTTGGATTTACAGTAACAGTATAAACTGTTGAACTAACTGCTAATTCATATTTACCAGTTGAGTCATAAAGAGTTCCCCTTTTTGGGCTTATTGCTCTTTCTTGTGCTTGCTGCTCATAAGCAAGTACTTGTAAGTTTCCACCTTTTACAAATTGGATATATCCTATTCTTCCTGTTAGTAAAATTAAAACAATAAAAGTTATAAATAATAAATTTCTCATTTTTCTTTTGTTATTTAAACTAATCGGTTCCACAAAAACACCTCCTAATCTATTTTATTTAGGAGTTTTTTCTTATATACCAAAAAAAGCAATCACCAAAATTCACTTGGATAATTGCTTACTTTCCCAATATTTTATTTATAATTTTTTGATACCAAGGTATATCTTCATTTGCTGTTATATCAACTTTGCTACTTGCAGTTTTAGTATAATCTTTTTTATCTAAAGAAATATACACTTTTTGAGCATTGTTTAATTTTTGCATACCCAATCTTTGAGCAGCTTCTTTTTCAATATTGCTTAAATTTAAAGATCCTTCTATATTTACTTCTAGTTGATTATTTGTTTTCATTATAGCAGCTAATTGTTCTTTTTGATCTTGTATTTCATTAAATCTTTCACTTATTAGGGCGTTTCTGTAACTTACTGTAAGTAAAATTAAAAATATAGCCAAAATTAATGCAACATTTTCATTGTGTTTCTTTTTTTCTAATTTTATGCTATTTTTTCTTTGTGCTTCATTAATCTTTTTTTGTTCTTCAAAGTTTTTTCGTTTTTTTTGATTTTCTCTTGGCTTTAATTTTTTTGGACTTGTTTCATATTCATAATTATACCTTGACATAAGTTACCTCACCTCTTTTCCTTTAGTTTCTTATTCTCTCTCGAAAATTCTAAGCTTAGCACTTTTTGATCTTGTATTTTCCTTTTGTTCTTCTTCTGTAGGTGTTATTGGTTTTTTAGTTATTACTATTCCTAATTTTTTGGCTCCACATACACAATATGGTATTTCTTTTGGGCATGAGCATATTCCTTTTGCCTTATTCATTGCATTTTTTACAGCCCTGTCCTCTAAAGAATGAAATGTAATAACACAAAGTCTACCACCTGGGTTTAGTACTTCTATTGAATTAAAAATTGTATCTTCTAATGGCTTTATTTCATTATTTACTTCTATTCTTATTGCTTGAAAAGTTCTTTTTGCTGGATGTCCATCTTTTTGATTATATTTTGGTATTGATTTTTCTATTATCTTTACTAATTCATCTGTTGTTTCTATCTTCTTTTTTGCTCTTGCAATACATATATTTTTTGCTATTATTCTTGAAAATCTTTCTTCTCCATATTCATAGATTATATTAGCTAAGTGTTCTTCTTTGTAATTATTTATAACTTCTTTTGCTGTTAATCTTTGGTTTTTATCCATTCTCATATCAAGTTCATTTGAGCCTAAATAGCTGAATCCTCTATTTCTTTCATCTAATTGATATGATGAAACACCTAAATCTAATAAAATTCCATCGACTTTTTCTATATTTAAGCTTTCTAATATGTCTTTTATATTATCATGATTTCCATATATATATTTTACATTTTCATATTCTGATAAATTTTGTTTAGCGAAATTTAAAGCTTCTTCATCTCTATCTATTCCTATTAGCAATCCTTTTTTGGGATCTAATCTTTTTAAAATTTCTTTGCTGTGCCCTGCTCCACCTAATGTCCCATCTACATATATTCCGTCTGAATGTATGTTTAATCCATTTATACATTCATTTAATAATACTGGTTTATGTTTAAATTCCAATTTAACTCCTTGCATAATATATTTTTTCAGTAGCTAGTATAAAAATACTAGCTACTTTTATCTAATGTATATTTTGCTTTTGTGTTTTTGTCTTAAGTAAAAAAACTTAATTAATTTTATCTTTTGTGTTTCTTTTTTTCATATGTATTTTTATCTTTTGTATTTTTGTCTTTTGTGATTTTAACATAACAAATTTCCCAAAAACACTTTTAAGAAATTTGAATTATATAAACTTTTCCATTGAGAAAAGATTATATACCAAGCATAGTCATATTTTCAGCAATTTCATCAGCTGAAATTTCTTTGTCTTTCTTGTTCCAAGTAGATTTGTCCCAAATTTCTAGTCTTGTCCCAACTCCAATTATAATTGCTTCTTTTGTTAATGTTGCTGCTTCTCTTAAATTATTTGGTATTAAAAATCTACCCTGTTTGTCAATTTCACATTCTGTTGCTCCTGCTAAGAAAAATCTTACAAAATTTCTTGCATTTTTATCTGATAATGGAAGTGATTTAAGTTTTTCCTCAAAATTTAACCATTCTGTTTTGGAAAAGGCAAATAAACATCCATCTAAACCTTTTGTTAAAACGAATGTATCTCCCATATCTTTTCTTAATTTGGCAGGCATTGAAATTCTACCTTTAGCATCTAAAGTATGCTCATATTCGCCCATTAGCATGGTTAAATTTCACCTCCACTTTATACCACTTCTTTCCACTTCATTTTAATTTTAATACACTTTTATTTATTTTGCAATACTTTTTTGAAAAAAATTTTAAAAAAATTTTACAAAAAAGTTACAATTCACAGCAAAAAAATAAGAAAAATTGAAAATTTTTCTTATTTTTTTGAATATTTATATTTTGCTATTTAATTAAATTTCATCAACATATAGTTCATCTACTACTGCTACAACTGTGTATTTTTTTAATTTTTGTATGCTTTTTATTTTCTCTAAATTACTATATTCTAAAATTTGCTCTTTTGCTTTTGCCTTTGTTTCTTCAAGTAAGTTTTCTTCACTTTTCTTTAAGTATTTAAATTCTATTAATATTGAATAATAATCTTTTGTTGTATTTTTAGGAAGTATTAATAAATCCATATATTTTCTGTTAACTTCATATTCTGAAATTATTTCAAATTCATTCATTTCTGTTAATATTAAATTATATGCAAATTTTATATTTTTTTCATCAAAATTAATGTAATCCCTATTAGATAATTTATGCAATAGTTCGTGAATTTCTTTAGTTAATTTTTCTATTTTTCCTTCGTTTGAAATTTCTTTATAAATATCTTCTTGCCTATTAGTTAGTTCATTGTCGACTTCATTATCTAATAAATTATAGTAGTACTCTTGATATAATCCTCTCATTACTTTATTTGG
>CAZUHD010000042.1:0-14171 GCA_964620415.1 uncultured Clostridium sp. | reverse complement strand
CACAATTGTATTATAACATAAATTTGAAAAAATGCTATTCTTTCACATTATTTTATAATAAAAACATTTAAATTTAAAAGTAAATTCCAGTTTTAGGGCAAAACTGGAATTTACTTTTAAATTTAAATAATCTACGATATACTCTTGCTATTTATATACAATTATTTTTAATTTTAATTCTGCATAAATATGCAAATGATATTCTTACATATTTATTCCCATTTATATCTAGTTTTTAATCTATAGCAAAATTTAAAATCATTTCTTTCTTTTTGGATTCTTCCTACAACTATAAATGGTTGAACTTCTTGAGTCTTTGCGAATTCTATAATTTCTTTTTCTGTCAAGTCACTTTTTTCTATAAATTGATTATAATCTTCTTCATTTATCAATGCATTACTTGCAAATTTATCAGCTTTATTTTCCATATCTGATTTTGAATCTTCATAATCAATAAATTGAGTATTTACTATATCTCCATTTAATAAATGACCCATTTCATGAAATAATGCAAACCAAAATTCATCTGCAAATGATCTTCTAATTGTCATTGATAATATAATTTTGTTATCAATCTTTTTAATAAAACCTTGTACAGGTGCGCCTTTAAAATTTTTAACAACTTGAAATGTAATTCCACATTCTGCAAAAATTTTTTTTAGTTGTTCAATAGCTTTATTTATTTCTAAAAACATGCATTCCTTTATATTGTTAATATTAGCTGTTAATTTTTCTGTACTATATTCATTTACAATATTGCTCTTTTCAGCGATTAACTCACAAATTCTAAGCCATACATATAAAACATATACATTTGTTTCAACCGTTTGTGACTTTCTAAAAGCTACTTGACTAGTAACCAAATTATTAATATATGTTAGATTATTTACATTGCATATATTTCTTAATTCAATTATTTGTGATATTGTATTTTGGGTTTTAGTCATAACTCCCATATTTTCTGCATAGTTAATTAAAGATTTCAATGATTTTACAATACTAACCTCATTTTCATCAATTTCCTTTTGTTCTTTGTATTCTAATATCTCTTTATCATATATTCCCTGTAAATTTATCCAAAAACTTGCTGGCATACCAAAAACATATTCTAAACTTTTTGCAAATGATGGTGATATACCTCGTTTTCCATTTACAACTTCACTAATATGTTTTGGAGAAAATCCCGTTCTTATAGCTAATTCTTCTTGATTCATTTGCCTTTCTTCCAAAACTTCCTTTATAGTTTCTCCAGGATGGATAATAAAATCAGGGGATAATCCATTCATTTTTTCCGCCATGATAATCTAACACTCCTTTTATATTTAATATTTTACAATTTTTTAAACTTTCTAAATCCAATTTCGTTTCTAGTGGTTCTACTACTATTCTATAATTTGCTGTTATTGATATTCCATAATATTTATCTAAATCGCCTTCTAAAGGATGTGGCTTTCCGAGTGCTATTTTAGTTAAATATTCATTAAAATTATCTGTAGCTTCTAATTGATTCATTCTCTGTTTTATCTTTCTTCCCATTTCAAGTCCGACTTTTCTTTGTAATGTTTTAGTATCACACAATATTTTTCGCACTTTTTCATCTTTATATTCAAATTGCAATGTTTCACCTTCTTTTTAGTAAATTACCTTTTAGGTAATTATATTGTACTACATATTTTCCTATATTGCAAGTAAAATGATAATAATATATATAATTTTTCTCACTTGTAAAATTAAAAAAATATTCGTATTAATATTATTTTATAATAAAATCAACATTTTATTTCTGTAAAAAGCAAGTAATTATTGAAACATTTAATTTTATGATATATATTAAAAAAAGCTAGTAATTTATAGGCAGATATTACGAAATATCTGTCTTTAATTTTCTAATTTAAAAATATAATATTTTATTAAAAAATGTTACTTTTTATGAAATATTATCAATATATAAATGTAAGATATCTGAGTAAAGGAGTTTAGATCTAAATTGAAAAGTAGTAAAGCAATAAAGGATTATATTAAAAATAATGAACTTGATTTAGAAAAAATAATAAATGACTATTCACCATACATTGCAACTATCATAAATAATATGGCAAGAGACAATTTGAATAATGAAGACAGGGAAGAGATAGCATCTAGTGTATTTTTTATACTGTGGAAAAATAAGAATAAGCTGGATATTAATAAATATTTAAGTCCATATATTGCAGGAATAACAAGAAATGTAGTAAAAGAATATTTAAGAAAAATTAGAATAAACTTTGATATTTCTGATTATGAATACAGTTTGTATAGTTATGATGAAATTGAACTTTTAAGCAATAATGTAGAAGAAATTAGTAAAATAGAGAAAAAACTAGAAAATATGAAAGAAATTGATAAAATAATTTTTTTAGATTTTTATTATTCTTCTAAATCAATTAAAGATATAGCTAAAGAACAAAAAATTTCTGAATTTAGCGTAAAACAGAGATTATACAGGCTTAGAAATAAAATAAGAAAAGAGGTTAAATAAATGGATAACAATAAAATTTTTGATAAAGTAAAAATGAAAGTAGCTATATCTAAAGTAAAAGAGGAGGATATAGTTATGAAAAAAAACAAAAAAAGTATAGGAAAAAGTATAGGTATTGCAGCTTGTGTTTTACTTTCAACAACGGGAATTGTATTTGCAACAACTAATTTAATAAATAAATTTGGTGCAAACAGCAGTGATGGAGTTCAAACAGCAGTAGAGAATGACTATGTAAGTGAGGCTAATACAGAATATAAAACATCTAACAATATTAGTGCAAATATAGAATCATTTTTAATAGATGATAATAATTTTGCTATAACAATTAATTTAAAGTTTGATGAAAAAAATGAAGTAGACGAAAATCCAATATATGATATAATAGATTTAAAAATAGTAAATGAAAAAGGAGAAAAAGTATTTGCAACACACGAATCAGACTGGGAAGAAATAAAAAAACTAAATTATACAGAACAAGAGGCAAGAGAAAAATATGACTTTTATAATGGAGCATATAGTAATTATTCAGAAAGAATAAGCAATAATGAAGTAAAATACTATTTAACTGCTACTGGAAATTCAAGTGGATTTCCTCAATCTCAAAAATTAAATGTAATATTTAATAAGATCAGAAGAACATATTTTGTACAAGATGAAAAAAAATACACTGTTTATAATGGAGAATGGAGTTACGAAATAGATGTACCTAGCGAAATGGCAAAATCAAATATAGTTAATTATAAATTAGTTTCTATTAGTGATGAAAATTATAAATTTGATAAAGCTACACTTTCAAATACTGCTTTTAAAATATATTTAAGTAATTGTGATGGAATTGCTTGGAATGACAATGAATGTGTTGAAACATCAGATGGAACTAAATTTTATCCTGCTCATAGGTCTGATGGAGATGGATTAATAACCGTAGCAGATGATGGTACTTTAACATATTATAATACATTTAATTTAACAAATTATGATGCAACAGATAATTTAAAGGTACATGTTTTTAAATCAAATGGAGAAGAAGTAATTATAGAATTAGTAAAAGATAATTAAAAAATGTTTTTAAGCTATTAAGATACAAATTGATTTACAGAACTTTTAAAAATACCTAGAGTTTAATTAAAACCCTAGGTATTTTAATTATATTATTTTTTTTTAAAAACATCCTCTTAAAAATTTGATTTTAAATTTTCTTTTTCTGAAATGTAATAGTGATTTATTATTTTATGACTTTCGCTATTTTTCTACAATTTTTCAAAAAATTTAATTATAGAGTATAAATGAAAGAGCAGTATCATTTAAAATAAAAAAAGATATAATAAAAATTATATATCAAGTTTTTTTGACAAAATTTGAAGAAAATAAGACAAAAAAATAGAGTATAATACTTTTGTAAAGGTTGAAACTGAAAAAATAACAATGCTTGAAGTTTAAAATAAACGAAAATGAAGATTTTATAAGAATTATGTCTCTCATAAAAAATTTTCTTTTTTTAATTCATTAGTATTTTTCAAGTTTTATAAAATATTTATTGTATAGCCTAAGCTGGACTATATCATGTATTATTTAAAATAATTTTTCAATATATTTTTTATAAATAGGCTATAATAATTATAACCAATTGTAACCATGGAAATCAAAAAAAATTATTAACTACCTCTTGCAAGATAAGAAAATTTATGATATAGTAAAGCCTGCCGTAAAAAAATGAGGAAAGGAAGGGGCTTTGAAAAAGTTTTTTGATGGAGGATTTATACCTAAGGAACAACTTGAAGAAGCAGGTATAGAATACCCCATAAAATTAGATTATTACAAAACACAAGAAGAAAAAAATAATGAAGCTAAATATGGAATTGAAGTTGTAAAAACAGAATATTTAGGGAAAAATGTAAATGTAGAAACAAAAACAATTAAAAATATCCTAAATAGCGAAGAAGAACAAGAAAAAATATTGAAGATTTTAAAACGAAATGAAGTGACTCCAGTTGGAGTCGACGATGTTTTAGAAGAATTGTTGAAAAAATAAACTATTAAAAGAAGAAAAATTAGAACTAAAAATTAGTTAAAAAGATAGTATAATAAAACATACTATCTTTTTCCATGAATTAGGTATTGTATAAGTAATTTTTTTATGGTATAGTATTTTTTAATAAAACATAAATTAGGTTTAGACAAGACCAAGGAGGAATATACAAATGGCAGATAAATTAGTGATTGTAGAATCACCAGCAAAAGCAAATACAATAAAAAAATTTTTAGGTGGGAACACAAAAGTAGTTGCTTCTATGGGACACATTAGAGATTTACCTAAATCAAAATTAGGAGTAGATATTGAGCATGATTTTGAACCAGAATATATAAACATAAGAGGAAAAGGAGACTTAATAAAAACATTAAAAAAAGATGCTAAATCTGCTAAAAAAATATATCTTGCAACCGACCCAGATCGTGAAGGAGAAGCAATAGCATGGCATTTAGCCAATATATTAAAAGAAGACGAAAGTAAAATAACAAGAGTAACTTTTAATGAAATCACAAAAACAGCTGTACAAAAGGCAATTAAAGAATCAAGAGATATAGACAAAAATCTGGTAGATGCTCAACAAGCAAGACGTGTTTTAGATAGAATTGTCGGTTACAAAATAAGTCCAGTATTATGGAAAAAAGTTAAAAGAGGTCTATCCGCAGGACGTGTTCAATCTGTTGCAGTAAAGCTTATAGTAGATAGAGAAGAAGAAATAGAAAAATTTATTCCACAAGAATACTGGAATATATATGTAAATTTATTAGATGAAAAATCAAAAAAAGAATTTGAAGCATATTTATTTGGAAAAGGTGGAAAGAAAATAGAACTTCATTCAGAAGATGAAGTAAATGAAATTTTAAATAAAATAAAAAAGGCAAAATATATTATTACAGATATAAAAAAAGGTGAAAAAAAGAGGACACCTGCACCTCCATTTACTACAAGTACAATGCAACAAGAAGCTTCAAGAAAATTAAATTTTACATTAAAGAAAACAATGTCAGTTGCACAAGGCTTATATGAAGGAGTAAAACTTGCACAGGGACACACAGGATTAATTACTTATATGAGAACAGACTCAACAAGAATTTCAGAAGAAGCAAGGGCAGCTGCTAAAGAGCAAGTAATTGCGACTTATGGAGAAAAATATTATGAAAATAGATACTACAAACAAAATAAGGATGCTCAAGATGCTCATGAGGCAATAAGACCAGCACATATAGAGCTTACTCCAGACGATATAAAAAGCTATTTAACTCCAGATCAATACAAATTATATAGATTAATATATAATAGATTTTTAGCAAGTCAAATGTCAGCTGCCGTATATGATACAATGCAAATAAGCATAAAAGCAGATGAATATGATTTTAAAGCAAGTGGACAGAATTTAAAATTCCAAGGATTTATGGCTTTATATGTTGAAGGTACAGACGGAAAAGAAGAAAAAGAAGAAGGCATGCTTCCTCCATTAGAAATAAATCAAGAAGTTAAATGTAAAAAAATAAATCCAAAGCAAAGTTTTACAGAACCACCACCAAGGTATACAGAAGCAAGTTTAGTTAAAGCTATGGAAGAAAAGGGTATAGGAAGACCTAGTACATATTCGCCAACAATCACTACTATTTTAGATAGATATTATGTGCAAAAAGAGCAAAAACAACTAGTTCCAACTGAACTTGGAAAAGTTGTAAATAAGCTTTTAATAGAAAATTTTGCAGACATAGTAAATGAAACATTTACGGCAGAAATAGAAACCAGATTTGATGAAATATCAGAAGGAAATGAAAAGTGGAAAAATGTAATTAGAGAATTTTACGGACCTTTTATAAAAGAAGTAGAAAAAGTGGAAAAAGAACTTGAACATGTAAATTTACAAGACGAAGAATCTGATGTAATATGTGAAAAATGTGGTAGAAAAATGGTATACAAATATGGAAGATATGGTAAGTTTTTAGCATGTCCAGGATTTCCTGAGTGTAAAAACACAAAGGCAATAGTTGAAATTATTGATGTTCCATGCCCTGTCTGTGGTAAAAGTGTAATAGAGAAAAAATCAAAAAGAGGAAGAAAATTCTATGTTTGTGAAAATTATCCAGATAGCTGTAATTACATTTCATGGAATAAACCTAAACTAGGAGAAAAATGGGATCCAGAAAGTAGTACTAAACAAACAAAAACAGTAGCAAAAAGAAAAAGAAAAACATCTACTAAGAGAAAAATGTCTAAAAACAAAAAATAAACCATGAGTATGAGGAGGATTAACAGTTGAAGGAACAAATATATAAAATAAAAAACCAAGATTCGTTTGAGTTAAAGGATATTTTTGACTGTGGTCAATGTTTTAGATGGAATGAAGAGCCAGATGGAAGCTATACAGGAGTATTTAAACAAAATGTATTAAATGTACAAAAAATAAATAGTGAAATTACATTTAAAGGTATTGTAAATGGCGATATAAAGGAAATTGTAGAAGATTATTTTGATTTAAATAGAGACTATTCAAAAATAAAAGAAGAACTTTCGAAAGTAGATGAGAATATTCTAAATAGTGTAAACTATGGAAAAGGAATTAGAATTTTAAATCAAGAATTAATAGAAACAATTCTTTCATTTATTATATCTGCAAACAATAATATCCCTAGGATAAAACTTATCATTGAAAGAATTTGTAAAAAATATGGCAATGAAATAAATTGGAATGGTAAATGTTATTATACATTTCCTACAATAGATAAATTAGCTGATGTGAGCATAGAAGATTTTAGAAGCCTAGGGACAGGTTTTAGAGATAAAAGACTTTATGAAACAGTACATATGCTCTTAGATGGAAAAGTAGATATTAATAGTTGGTATAATGAAAAGGACACTAAAAAGGTTAGAGAAGAACTCCTTACATTATCAGGAGTTGGACCAAAAGTTGCGGATTGTATTTTACTATTTTCTGATTTAAAAAGATTTGACGTATTTCCAATAGATGTATGGGTTCGTAGAGTTATGAATGAATTATATATAAAAAATCCAGATGAAACAAAGGTAAGTAAAAAGGAAATAGAGAAAATTGCGAGAGAAAAATTTGGAGCTTTAGAAGGATTAGCTCAGCAGTATCTCTTTTATTGGAAAAGAGAAGCTTAAAATAATAGAAAAATATCAAGAAAAATCTTGATATTTTTTCTTGTTTTCTATATAATTATAATTATCTTGAAATGTAAACCTAACTTATAAAAAGAGAAATATAGTATTCAAAGGAGAAATTATGAATAGATTAGAAGAATTTATGGGAAAAAATGTAATAAGTGAAAATGTGGAGTTAAGTGAAATGATAGAAGATATACTACCTATAAAACAAAATAGATTTACAGACTTAGAAATAGAGGCTAATAAAAAACAAGAATTTAGAGTAGTAGTGTATAAAAAAGAAAATGTTTTTGTAAGATTTTTCAAAAATATAAAATTTAGTTTAGAAAAATTAAAAATTATAAAACACTCAAAATCATTTGAAAAAAATAGACAAGAAAATTAGAGTAATGGAGGAAATATGTTAGCATACATAAAAGGAGAACTTACTATAAAAGCAAGAGGATATATTGTAATTGATGTGGGGGGCTTGGGTTATAAAGTATTTATGTCAGAAATCGCAATGGAGAAAGTAGGAAATGTTGGAGATATAGTTAAAGTCCACACATATTACAGAGTAATGGAAGATGACATAAGTATATTTGGATTTAATACACCAGAAGAATTAAGGCTATTTGAATTATTAATATCAGTAAGTGGAATTGGTGCAAAAACTGCAATATCAATGCTAGGAACAATAGAACCATCAGACTTTGCAGTCGCAATTATTTCAAATGATATAGATACATTAAAAAAACTTCCAGGAATAGGAGTAAAGACAGCACAAAGAATAGTATTGGAATTAAAGGATAAGCTAAAGAAAGAACAAACAATAGATGAATTAACAGCTTCAAGCGAGAAAACTAACAAGATTGATAAACTAGTAAAACAAGATGAAAAAATTGAAGAAGTAAAATCAGCTTTCCAAGTATTAGGATACAATAATAAGGAAATAAGCCAAATTATTGATAAAATTTATAATCCAGATTTAAGCTTGGAAGATATAATAAAAGCAGGACTAAAAGAGCTTACAGGAAGATAAGGAGTAAAACATGAAAAAAATAACATATGAATTATTACATATAGATAAAAATTCAGGAGCGAGAAGAGGGGTTGTACATACTCCACATGGAGACATACAAACTCCTATTTTTATGCCAGTAGGAACACTTGCTACGGTAAAGGCAATGTCACCTGAAGAACTAAAAGAAGATGTAAAGGCACAAATTATTCTTTCAAATACATATCATTTATATTTAAGACCAGGTCATGATATAATTAAAGAAGCTGGGGGGCTTCATAAATTTATGAACTGGGATAGACCAATACTTACAGATTGTGGTGGCTTCCAAGTATTTAGTTTAAGTACACTTAGAAAAATAACAGAAGAAGGAGTGGAGTTTAGATCACACTTAGACGGGAGTAAGCATTTGTTTACTCCAGAAAAAGTAATGGAAATAGAAGAAGCACTTGGAGCAGATATAATTATGTCATTTGATGAGTGCTGTGCATATCCTTCAACTTATGAATATACAAAAAAATCTATGGAGAGGACAACTAGATGGGCTAAAAGATGTAAAGAAGCTCATACTACTAAAAATCAAGGTTTGTTTGGTATTATTCAGGGTGGATTTTATAAGGATTTAAGAGAACAATCAGCAAAAGATTTAATAGAATTAGATTTTCCTGGATATGCTATAGGAGGAATAAGTGTAGGAGAACCTAAAAAAGAATTTTTAGATATTTTGCGATTTACTACACCTTTAATGCCAGAAAATAAACCAAGATATTTAATGGGTGTTGGTTCACCAGATTATTTAATAGAGGCATCACTTGCTGGAATTGATATGTGTGACTGTGTACTTCCAACAAGGCTTGCAAGACATGGAACAGCCTTAACTTCAAAAGGAAAATTAGTTATAAGAAATGCAGAATTTGAAAGAGATTGGAATCACTTAGATGATGAATGTGATTGTTATACTTGTAAGAATTACACTAGAGCGTATTTAAGGCATTTGATAAAAACAAATGAGATATTAGGAATGAGATTATTATCACTTCATAATTTAAGATTCTTGACTAAATTAATGGAAAGAGTTAGAATAGAAATAGAGAACGATAATTTACTTAATTTCAGAAAAGAATTTTACAAAAAATACGGTTATGATGAAATTATATAGGGGGTATAAGAATTGAGATTGGAAGATGAAGAATTTGATGAAAAAGAAAAAGAGAGAACTAAAAAGACAAAAAAAATAATAGTTGCATTTATTGTAATACTTTTTTTACTAATTATTACAATATTTGTAGCAATAGCATATAGAATGCAAAATCCAACCCAAATTACAACTTATATTGATGGAGTTAATGTTTCAGGATTAGATGAGATTATTGATATTCAAAAAGATGCCTATGGAAAAACTAAAATATATCTTCCAATAAGAGATTTTGCCTCATATTTAAATAAAGCAAATCCTAAATTAAACTATCAAACATATAAGGGAGATTATAATCCTAAAACAGAAGAAGACAATAAATGTTATGTAATGAGAGATAAATACGAAGTCGCAATATTTACAGAGGGAACAAAAAAAATTTATAAATTAAATTTACAAGACGAAAATAGCGATTATGAGGAGTGTAACATAGATACAGATGTATTTAGAAGTAATGGTAAATTATATACATCTTTAGATGGTATCGAACAAAGCTATAATATAACATTTAACTATGATGAAGCAAAAAAAATTGTTACAATCTATACTTTAGATTACTTAATTTCTTCATATCAAGAAATGCTTAAAAACACACCAGTTGAAGAATATGGAATAATGGAAATATCAGATAGTAGGTATGCAAATTGGAAATCAGCTTTTGACAATTTACTAATTGTAAAAGCTTCAAATAATAAATATGGAATAATGAACATAGAAAATGGTTTTACATTATTACTTGAACCACAATATGATGAGATAAATTTCTTAAGTGATTCTTCAACATTTTTAGTAAAAAGCAATGGAAAAGTGGGCTTATTTACAGAAGACGGAAGAAGAAAAATTGATTTGATATATGATGATATTACATTAATATCAAAAAGTTCTAATTTATATGTTGTAAAAGTAAACAATCAATATGGAGTTGTTGATGAAAATGGAAATACTGTAATATATCCCGAATATGCAAGGATAGGAATGGATATAAGCAGTTATGCTCATAATAATGTAAAAAATGGATATATACTTTTAGATACTTTAATTCCTGTAATGCAAAATGAAAAGTGGGGCTTTTTTAATACAAATGGGGAAATGGTAACAAATGGATTTTTATATGAAAATATAGGATGTAATAGGGTAAAAAGTGGAAGTAATATTTATGGCTTACTACAAATACCAGAACAGAATGTAATAGTTGTAGGAGATGAAAATGGTAATTATACATTTATGGATTTATCTGGAAATGATAAAATTTTACCGTATATATTTACACAAATGTACATTAAAATGACATCAGGACAAGCATCTTATTGGATGACATACAATAATCAGGATTTTGATGTACTAACTTATTTAAATCAAGTTAAATAAAAAAGTTCTAAAAATTAAACTTCTTTCATATACTATAAATAAGGAGGATGTATATGGAAGAAGATTTTTTTAAAGTAGGATATTCTACTTATTTAAAAAAAGAAGAAAGTAAAAAACAAATGTGGACAAGCAAAATATTAAAAAAGATTATGAATCACAAAATTATAGCAACAGTTCTGATTACAGCAATATTTTGCTTATTTATGAATATATGGCTTATTTATAGATTTATGAATATATTAGAAGCAATGTAACAAAGAAAGGGAAGCAAGTAATGGAAGTCGCAAGAAATTGGCAAGAATATAAAATAATTGATATGGCAAATGGACAAAAATTAGAAAGATGGGGAAACATTATTTTAATTAGACCTGATCCTCAAATTATATGGTCTGATAAAACATATCCTGAAAAATGGAAAGAAAGTTTTGCTGTATATAATAGAAGCAAAACTGGAGGAGGTTCGTGGAGCTATAATAAAAAAATCCCAGAAAGTTGGCAAATACACTATAAAAATTTATGCTTTAATATAAAACCAATGGGATTTAAGCATACAGGTTTATTTCCTGAACAGGCTGTAAATTGGGATTGGATGATAGATAAAATTAAGTCAGAGAAAAGAGAGATAAAGGTATTAAACTTATTTGCATATACGGGAGGTGCAACTGTATGCTGTCTATCAGCAGGTGCATCTGTTTGTCATGTAGATAGTTCTAAAGGTATGACATCTTGGGCTAAAGAAAATGTAATGTCTTCAGGATTAGAAAAAGCAAAAGTTAGATATATTGTAGATGATGTTGTAAAATTTGTTAATAGAGAAATAAGAAGGGAAAATAAATATGATGCTATTATAATGGATCCGCCATCTTACGGAAGAGGGGTAAATGGAGAAGTTTGGCAGTTTGAAAATAACATTTACGAGTTAGTTAAACTTTGTACGAAAGTATTATCTGATAATCCGTTATTTTTCTTAATTAATTCATATACGACAGGAATATCAAGTACTGTTTTAGGAAATTTACTTAATTTATGTTTAGATAAAAAGTATAAGGGTAAAATTACAGCAGGAGAAATAGGACTTCCAATGGAAAATTCAAATCTTATTTTACCATGCGGAATATATGGAAGATGGGAAAAAGTTAGAAAGGACATAGCATAATATGGAAATAAAAGTACTATATGAAGATAATCATATAATTGTAGTAGAAAAAGAACCTAATATACCATCTCAAGAAGATAAAACAGGTGATATAGATATGCTTACACTTGTAAAAGACTACATCAAGAAAAAATATGATAAAAAAGGTGAAGTATATTTGGGATTAGTACATAGATTGGATAGACCAGTAGGTGGAGTTATGGTATTTGCTAAAACTTCAAAAGCAGCTTCAAGGCTAAGCCAATCAGTAAGAAATAAGGAATTTCAAAAAAAATATTTAGCTGTTGTAGATGGAAAGTTTGAAGAAAAAAAAGGTATATTAGAAAATTATTTGTATAAAGATGAAAGAACTAATACAAGTAAAGTAGTAAAACCTGAAAAGAAAAATGCTAAGTTTGCAAAATTAGATTATGAAGTTTTGAATTATGATGATAAAAGAGATTTAAGCTTAGTTAAAATAAACCTTCATACTGGAAGACATCATCAAATAAGAGTACAATTTTCTTATGCAGGACATTCTATATATGGAGATCAAAAATATGGAGTAAGAGGTAAAAATAAACAAATAAGGCTTTGGGCTTATGAACTTTCTTTTTTACACCCAACAAAAAAAGAATTAGTTACTTTTAAGAGTGTGCCAGATTGGAGTATGTGCAAAAACATATCTATATAATTTAATTAAATTTTTTGTAATAGACCATGAGTTTTGACATGTATAAAATGTATTATTTTTTTATTTTCTTCTGTGCATTTTATAAGTGTCAATTTTAATGTAATAATAAAAAATAAAAATAAAATAAAAAAAATAAAATAAAAAAATAAAAAAGAGATAAAAATAAAATAATAAAAAATAAATAATAAAAAGGAAAAATAAAATAATAAAATAAATAATAAAATAAATAATAAAATAAATAATAAAAAAGAAATAAAAATAATAAAAATAATAAAAAAAATAAAAAAATAAAAAAGAAAATAAATAATAAAATATAAATAATTAAATAATAAAACAAAATAATAATAAAATATTTAAATAAAAATAATAATAAAATATTTAATTTTAAATGTTTTATTTTTTTTGCGCTATTTATTTTTCCAAGTATTTTTATTTTTTGAAAAAAATTGTAACCAAATTTAAAATTATGCTAATATATAAATGAAAGATGTCTTTAAAGGAGTTTAGATCTAAATTGGAAACAAGAAACAGAAAAATATATGCTTATATTGATAATAATGAACTGAAAATAGAAGAAATAATGAAAGATTATACTAATTACATATATACAATTATTAGGAACTATAATACTGATTTATTTAATGAAGATATAGAAGAAATTGTATTAGATGTATTTTTAACATTATGGAAAAATCGAAGTAAATTAGATATAAATAAGTATTTATCATCATATATAGCAGGAATAACAAAAAATTTAATAAAATATAAATTAAGACAAAATAAAAGTGAACTTAATATAGATGATTATGAAGGAGAATTGATAAATTTAACAGACATAGAATTATTTTTAATACAAGACGAAAAGAAAAAAATTATTGCAAATCAATTAGAAACAATAAAACCAGAAGAAAAAAATATATTTATATTGTATTATTATAATGATATGAGTGTGAAAGATATTTCCACGAAGTTAAATATATCAAGTTCTAAAGTAAAAATTATATTATATAGAATAAGAAAAAAATTAAATAAAGAATTAAAAGATAGGGGGTATAGTTCTAATGAAAAGTAATAATGATAAAGAGCTACTA
>CAZUHD010000041.1:0-14774 GCA_964620415.1 uncultured Clostridium sp. | reverse complement strand
GTTTTCTCATCTCTTTTAAATAATGTTTGTATTTTATGATATTCTTCCATTTAATTTTCCTCCTCCGTTCTATATACTCCATCTTTTCCCTCTTTTAAATCTATTGTTTTAAGGCTTTTTCCACTATTTACAGCCTGTATTTGTTTCATAATATCATCTATATTTGCATCTGACTTATGTTGTATTACTACAGGACTTTGTGCTTCATAATATCCATGTTCAGTTTTTGCTCTGAATATTGTTGATATTTCTTTCACTTCTCCTTCCTGTGCCATTGTTAGGTTAATATCAGCAATATAATCATCTATTCTTTGCATTATTTCTCTACGTTCCTCATCATCACTTTGTTTCCAATTCTTATATTGTGTAGTGGTAATTCCTGTAAATCCACAAAAATTAGGTACTGATGGAATATATCTTTGTACTTTATTTATTTCTGTTATAAATTGTTTATAATAATCAAATAAGATTGATAATTCAGCATTGCTATATTTAGGAGATAATCCATTTGCATTCTTTTGTGATAGCATTGTTTTTAATTCAATTATAGATAGTTTTTCTCCTTTTTCAGTATGTTTTAATTTTTCTATCAAATCAAACAATTTATCCTCTAAATGTTCTTTTAAATTATCTTGATATTCTTTTTTTACAAGTTCTGCCTTCATTTCTATCAATTCTTTTTGATTTTCTTTTCTTTCGGCTTGCATTTTATCTAATGTTTGTTTTTGTTTAGTTCGTTCCTTTTTTGTAGAACCTAAATCTTTTCTACCTCTCATAGTAATCACCCCTTATTTGGATTATATTGTCTATTATCTCTGTTTTTTATATATTCTGATACAAATTGACTAGGATTTTTTACTCCGCCTTGCAACCCACTTAATATTGCAATTTTATCTTTGACAATTCTTCTATCAGATCTCTTTTCAATATATTTTCTTACAACATTTATTACATCTTCTTCATATATTACATCTTGATGAATTAAATTTTCTACATTATGTAAAAATACTTGGTCTTCTTTATCATACTTGCTTAGCTCTGGAGCTAATTTTTTAATTTCTCCTTGTATTTCAAATTTAATCGTACCTAATTGTCTTGCTAATTCTATTTCTTTTGTAAAATCTTCTTTTTGTACATCATGTAATGCTTTATCTGTGCTTGAATATATAACTTTCTTTTCTTCTTGCTCTATTATTCTATATTTAGTTCCTTCAAGTATTTTCATTTTATTAGCATACCATTTCCTATTAGCTTCATTTTTAGCTTTTCTTATACATTCTTCTTTTCTACAATAATCACGTTTCTTGCCTCTTTTAGATTGCTCTATTTCACAACCGCAATACTTGCATCGGCTTATTTTTTTATCTGCTCCATTTAATCTTCGTGTTGCTTTTAATTCATCGTCATCTAAGTCGCTCATTATTATTCCTCCTTTGCATTATTTTTTACACAATTACAAATATTATCTTCTGTCTGTATCATCGCTGGCACATTCTTTATTCCAATATATAATCCTAATCCTAAAAAAGTTATTGCAAATATTATCAATATCACTAAAACAATTGGTAATATATATTCACTTATAAAATCCCACATACTCATTATTTTTTCCACCTCCCATAATTTTCTACTTTTGTTATTTCTATTTCAATATCTATATCCTAATCCCCTAATTTCATCTTGTAATTCGTTTATTTCATCATTTTTTTCTGCAATTATGCTTTCATAATAGCTTTCCATATCTGCTATTTTATCCTTTAACCATTCTATTTCATTCTTTAAATCTTCTTCCATTGTTCATATTCCTCCAATCTTGTAATTTCTATTTCAATTCTTGGATTTTCCTTGCTATACATTACTCTTGAAAAATCATGTCCACCGAATTATATCTCTGTTATCATCTTCTATAACTCCGTGCTTTTACAAGCATATCGTCTAGTGCTTCTAATAAATTAGTTAAATCTACTTTCCTTTTGCTATCTCTATAAAATACTGCCTTTATATTTACTGGATAATTTATATGTAGCCTATATTTACTTGATATTGCTTGCAAACACTCTTTTTCAAATTCTCTATATTGTTTGCTAGGTATTAACATTGGTCTACCCTTACACATTATTATTTGTGAACTGTTTTTTTTGGTTCTACTTTTCACATTAAGTGTAAATTTTATTTTTTCTTCTTTCCTAATTACTCACCTACTTTATATTCCCCTCTTGAAAACTGCTCTTTTGTTACTATAGACTTAATATCTTCTTCATTTTCGACAATAGGAATAATATTCAAATGTCCTTGCGTATCTATAAATTCCATACAAAAAGTATCATCTATAATTCGATCTACACAATACCCATTCACATAATCTCCTACTTCTATCAAATTTTTTATATTTTTGGAATGTTTTAAAATACCATTTATTGAAATAGGAATTTTAAAAGAAGGTATAGTTCCTTGTGGTAAGGTTTTTATTATAATTTCTTTATCATTTTTGATTTCATCACTTTTGATTTCTATCACTTGTCCTAAAATCAACCTATTTCTTAATATTATATATTCTCTTACTTCAATTTTATCTTCCATAAATCCTTCTTTCTAAATCCACCTAATTATTGGTTCTCCATTAAATCCCTTTTGCCAGACAAACCAGCAATAACAAGTCGCACTACTCATTTTTTTATCCATATTCCCATTAATGTAGCATGTTTGTCTTTTGCTATTTACATACACATATTTAGGTGGATATTCTTTAAATAATTTCTTTCTTGCTTGTCCTTCTAAAAATTGTATCTTTAAAAACATTATTGTATAATAGCCTTCTGCCTATATATCTAATGCGTGTTCCACAAATTCTTGTGCATATTTATAAGGGGGATTAGTCAATATATCCACTTTTAAATTTGTAAATGGTGTATCATTTATAAAATCCTTTATACAAAACATTCCTTTATATCTTCTGTTAACAATATCTGTACTAAAAACATTGTATATACCTCTATTTTTTAGCACTTCACTCAAATGCCCGCCGACCACATGCACATTCCCATATTTGATGGTGTAATTCAATTTTATCTTCATCTAATTTATCCAAAAATATTTCAAGGGCTTTTGGGTCAGTTGCATAAAAGTCGTCTTCTCCTCTTTCTTTATCAGTATGATTACTAGCTCCTAATTGTACAAATGTGCTTTTTTTATTTCCTGTCCAATCTTTCATTTGTTTCCTCCAAATATTTTATTAGTTTTTTTCAATACTTCTCATAGTCCATATAGATAATATTTTATAATCTATTTCCTTTTTTGGTGGGATAACATATTTATCTAAAATTGAATATACAATATTCCACCAATTTTCTTTAATTATAAGCTCTGGGGCTTTATATTTTATTTTTTCTAAAATCTTATCTAATACTATATATAAGACAACATAATCATTTTCATTATCTTCACTATCAATTAATCTCATAATTTGATTAATAACTTCTTTTAAATCTCTCATATTTTTACTCCTTTGGCATTTCATATACTGCTGTTTCTTTTAATGCCTTTATGTATCCATCACATTCAGCTGTTCTGTATTTTTTATAAGCTTCTACTATTTCTAGCAATACTTCTTTTGCTCTTTCTTCTGTTTTATATGATGCTATAATATATCCATATTGTTGTTCTATTCTATCTGCAACACAAATATATGCTTCGTCTACTTTAATTTCTGTAATTCTATTTACATTAATTATGTCTGATTTATCTTGATTAACTATTAGCATTTTCTATTCCCTCCTTCAATGCTTTATAATATTTTTCTTGCCAATCATTATATGCTGGCATAAATCCATCACAATTTTTTACTCCATTAAATTCTTCTAATTCAAGTTTGTTACAACCGCATGCACCATTTACAAATTGTATTATCTTCTAATTGCTTCATATTCTTTTTACCAATACTTCATAAGCTCCAATTTGTTTTAGAATTAGGTATGAAGTATATCCATCTATCAATACATTATTTTTATTTATTATAATTATTTCTTTAGGTTCTTTATATCTATTAAAAAATTCTATTTTTTTATTTAATTTTGTTTTTCTTACATGTTCAAATACTTTAGGTATAATAATATCATCAAGTTTTATCATTTCTCTATCTAATTTTACAACTTCTTGTTTGGTATATAATTTCATAATTCAAACCCCTCCAATATTTCCTTATCACTCATCTGTGATATTTCTCTTATTTTATCAATTAATTCATTCATATTATTTTGTATTCTAAATAGTTCTGGTAGCCATTTATCCACTTCATCTCTATGTTCTTCACAATAAGCACAGCCATTATAATATCTTTTCAAATTGTGATTATATTCTTTTTTTAATTTATCTAAATCATTCATTTGTTTTCTCCTAATAATTCTTGTAAAACCTTAATTTGATAATAAGCATAACAATATCTAAAATTACTACCTCTGTATTCTGTAAAACATTTTTCACAATTTTCGTCGCAAACGATATATTTTAATTCATTTTTTAATTGTTCTATCTTAGCTTCTATCTCATCTATTGGTATTGAATTTTCTAATGCTTCTAATACTGTTTCTATGGCTTGATTATAATTACTATAATCTATATCATCAGTATTCGGCATAATTTCAACAACATCACAACCTTTTAATATTTTTATTGCTTCTCTTAATTCCATAATTTCCTCCTAAAACGGTAATATATTTACCCAACTATAAACTTTATTTTCATAAGGTTTGTTCATTAATCTTTTGCAGGCAGGCTCAAAATATAATGGGATAAACTCATCTTGATGTCCTGTTTCTCTATCTTTACATATTTCTATAACATTACTACAATGATATAACTCATTATCGTCGTTCCATTTAAACATTTCTTTACTTAGCCTTCTAAAATCGTTATTGACCCTATGTACTATAAAAGCATTATCCACTTTATTTACAATGTCATTGCTTCCTGAAATATCTTCTAATCTTAGAAATCCTAGGCTTTTACGAGGGTGTGCTATTAGAATTATATGAACATTATTATTTTTAGCAAATATCTCTAAAAGCCCTACTAATCTACTTTGTTGTTGATATTTTTCACTATCTAGCATTGTTATATCCATTGTCATGAGATTATCTAAAATAATTAAATCTACCTTTCTATTTGCAACAACCCTATCCAAACTAATTTTTAACTTTTCAAAATTATGTCCATACTTGTTATTATAAATATATATTTTATCATTTAACCATTGTTTTACTCTATTTTTAGCATCTTCTGTTACCTCATAAAATCCTTGTGTTTGTGTTTCTCTTACTTCGTTTTTCCCTGCACATTGTAATCTTAACCATTGCCATGTCTTTGTTGGTTTTAACTCTCCACTGTATATTGCTACCTTATATCCTTCTTCTGCTAAATTTAATGCTATTTGAGATACTAAACTAGATTTTCCGCTTCCTCGTAACCCACTTATTACACTTACAAAGCCTTTTTGCAATCCCCTTAATTTATTATCTATTCCTTCAATTCCTGTCTTCATAAATTCTGTTACTGGCTCATTTTTTTCCATTTCCGATAATTCCTCAACCGTTAAAAAACCATCATCGCTTTCTGGCAAGTCCTTCTCATATTCTTGAATACTAGTTATTTGGTAATTTAGTTTTGAATAATTAGGTTTTGCTATATAATTAACATATTGTCTGTTATAAGCATCAGGTTCAAACATAAGTCTTACATCTTGCCACCTATGACAACTACAGCCATTATGAAAACAGTTATATGCTATTGCTCCATTGTCTAATTGTATAATTGCACTATCAGGAGCTTTATGTTCAGGATTAAATAAGCAATGATCCAAAATATACTTAGTAACACCATTGGCTTTTACTACTCGTTTTACTTGTATCCCATATTTTGTAATGAAATCCTCTAAATTAAACCTTTCCCCATAATTTCTATAATCTACCTTTTCAGGTTCTGGTAAAACTTTTACAACTTCTTTTATCAAGTTAATATCGGTATTCTCTATTTTTTGCGGAGCTCTAACAATTTTACTTTTTCTATGTGGTCTATCTTTTGTATTGCTACCTTTTTCTGCTATAGTTCCATACAACTTGCAAATTCTTGCTGGATTAAAATTTGCCGTATCAACATCAATCTTCTCATCACTAAATAACATACTCAATACTTGCAAAAATTTTTTTACCAATTCTGTTGTATCTTTTGTAACTAACAATCTAACACTATATAGCAAATGTACCCCATTTCCACTTAATGCAATTATTGGCTCTGAAAACCCTTTGTTTTTCAAATATGCATAAATCTCATTTGCTTTTTGCTTAGCATAGTCTAATTCTTCATCTGACGAAGACGTATCTGTCGAACGTTTTGGATCTAAATCTACAAACAACCATTGATAATTTTCTACATCAGCATCACTTGTTGTTGACTTTACTTTTTTAACAAACCTATCTCTCTGTGTTTTAGAATAACAAGCTTTTTTTATGCTTTGTAATGTTATATAAACATTTGCTTTACTTTCAACATTCAATACCTTTAATTGTTTTATTGCTGTTTCAATATTGTTGAAATAAGCACTATATGTACCTTCTTTATCTGCTAATATTCTTATTTCAAACACTTCATCATTTTGTTTTAATAAGCTTAATGCTTTAGCAACTTCATTTTCATCAATTACCATTGTAGTTCTTCCCCTCTTTCGTTATATATCTTTTGTGGTTTTTCTTCTTTTACTTCAACATTAGCATTAACATTATTATTGTGTTTAGCCCAAGTAAGTATTTTTTGCTTCCAATTCCTAACAGGATTTCCTTTACTATCAATCCAGTTACCATCTGTGAAATAATCATAAAAATACTTAACATCAACATTTAATTGTTTTTCTTCAACATAAGCATTGACCTCTTCGAGGGTTGGAGGTACAATTTTGCTTTTACTATATATTATATTTTGTTTTGTTTTATTTTGTTTATTTATACCTCCCTTATTACCCCCTGCATTACCTCCTACATTACCTCCCTTATTACCCCCTACATTACCCCCCTCATTACCTTCATCTGGGAGGGTATCGTTGGGGGTAATAATATCGGTATATAATTGTTTTATTTTGTATTTAGGAGCAACAATTTTAGCTTTTCCTTTTTCATATTCTATATATCCTTGATTAACTAAATTGTTTCTAGCATTTGTTAGTTGTTTTTCACTTATATTACACTTGTTCAAAATGACATTATTTGCTACTTTGATCTCATCAATCCACCCTGCATTGTTAGCAATTTGTAGTAATATAAAATATACTGCAATCGCATTGACAGAGAGTGGTTTGTAGTCTAATGTAGAATAAAACGCATTTAACTGTTTAATATAGTTCATAAATTAATCCTCCTTTGTATTTATAATTTTCAATGCTTCTTTCCAAACGTCTTCAAATGTTGCTTCTTTTTGTTTATTTTTAGCTAATAATCTATTTAGCTCTATGTCATTAGTATCATATTTTACTTCTAATAATTTTTCTATATCTTCAAGTATTTCTATACTTAACATTTCTCTTGCATCGTTAGGATTTTCAATGTTTTCAAGCATTTGTCTATATTTTAATAGTTTTTTTAAAACAATTTTTGTGTCTCTTTTACTTAATAATTCCATAATCTCCTCCTATGTTAAGAACGTTCTGCAAGCCTAATCACTTACACGGAATTGAAGCCCTCCCTTATACCTAGGTACTTGCCACCGTATTATTTAAAAAGGGTAGGTTTTTGTGTTGCCTATCCTAGTTGTTTTTCTTCTCTAATTTTTTCTTTCTTTTTTCTGCTTTTCTTTTTTTATTTTCAGTAGTCTTTGCAAATTGATCTGCATATTTTCTTTTTCTTATCTCTTTGTTAGATTTACTATGTGATCCCATAATCAACACCTCCTAAAACGGTAAAGAAAAATCATCAGAATAGCTTTCTGGATAATATCCACCTATACTATCATCACTAAAATTAGTTTCTTCTGTCTTTTTAGGCTTAGTAGAATATACTTCATCTATTCCTTCTTTAAGTATCTCAATTTCATCAAATACAAAACAAGGCATTTTTTTTATTATTGACTTGTTATTTTCGTCTTTTCCATCATCAATTACATAAAATGAAAACCACCCATTTTTTACTCTTATTGTTGATTTGTTTTTCACTCTGCTTGTATCAACCTTTTGCGTAAAATTTATGATTATATCCCACCAATATTTTGTTATTTCCCCTGTTTCTTTATCTTTATATTCTCTGCTATATGATGTTTTAAATATTCCTCTATCATCTTTTTTTATATTAAAAACACCTGTTATTTTTCTTTTATCTTGTTCGTCCATTACTTGTCCTCCTTATTTCCAAAATAATAACCTACTATTAGTCCTATAATTGTTGATATTAATAATATTGGTATTATCCAAGGGAATAAATATATTATAGTTCCTATAACAAGTCCACATATAAAAGATATTAAAGATAATATTATTGTTAATATTGCTTTACCTAATCTTTTCATTAATTTTTCTCACTTTCCTTTACTATTTTTACCTTATCTCCAATTTTAAATTTCATATCTATTTACCTCCAATTTTTACATTGTTAATTCTGTTTCAATTTCTGTGCAGATTTTTTCATAATCACTCATTTTTATTTGTTCTGTTTTTTCATAGCTATATCTATTTATTACATTTCTAACTACGTCATTATTTCCATTTGCTATTGCAAAAAGTCTTTTTTGTTGTGCTTGTGATATTAGTTTTGGTGCTTGTGGCTGTGTTGGTTTTGAATATGTAGGTTGTGGGTTATTATTTGGATTTACTTTTGGATATGTAAATACAATATTCCCTTTGAAATCTGTAATAATAAGTCTATTTATTTTGTCGTTATCATCATAGCTTATTTCTTTTACTGAATATTTTATATTTTTCAATTGGTCTGAATTTCCATATAAGTAGATGCTAGGTGCTGAATATAATGACCTACCAATACCCCAATTTACAGCACTTCTTTTAAAACTATCACTTGCTAACCCTTTTTCTTTATCTGAAAAACTTTCAACTCCTGTATCTTCTTTTCCTACCCACTGTTGTTTTTCTTTGTCCCATATTGAAATAATACAGTTTTTATTATCTCTTGAATGTTCTCTCTTCCAATTTTCTTTGCCTACAACTTCATCTAATAAATCCATTGCTACTCTGCTATTTTGATACAATAATAAACTTATCCAAGTTTTATCTTTTGCTACATTTCCTACACGGACTTCTATTTCATCTGCATTAAGATTCCTGAATTTTAAATCCATCTATTTTTCCTCCTTAATTCCATATTCGCCTATCATATATACTTGTTTTGTTTTTGTATCTTGTATTAGATAAATTATTGTAGATTCTTCTTCATGTTCTGCTTTTCCTATAACCTCATATACTTTTTTTTCAGTAGGTACTTCCCCTACTTTATATTTTTCTATATATTTAGGGAAATTTTTTTCTATCCAATCAGGATATGTAGTATATGAAGCTCCATCATCAACTACTGTTACATATTTCTTGTTTTCTTCTTTAATATGTTTAGGTTTATGTTTTGGTTTTTCTTCTTTTATTTCTACCAGCAAATTTGCTAAATATTTATTAGCTTTGTTTTTACTCATTCCACAATAATGTTGAAAGAAAGCTGTTAGAAATGCTAGCCTTGGATTAAATTCATCATCAGCACATCTTTTTACAACTGTCTTTTCTCCATTTTCCCAGAATAATATAGTAGCATTTTCATTAATTATGTATCGTTCTGGAAGTGGTACAGTTATATTTCTTGTATTTATTATATTTCTTGGCGTTATTTCAAATGGAGACCATATTTCATCTTGCGACCATATTTCCCTTCTCCTTGTTTGATATTTCTCGAATAAAATTTTATCCAAATTTTCACCCATTTTCTTCTTCCTTTCTATCAATTAAATCTCCATTATCGAATCTTCTATTAAGTTCATCTTCATATTGCTTTACTGTTAGTTGTAAATCTTTTAATTGCCTTTTAGTACAAATATAGTATCTCATTAATTGTTCATTTGTCATTTCATTAATCGTCATAATCTTCACCTGCAATTCTTAGACATGATGCCTTTTCTTTTTCTTGCTCAGTATCAAAGCATTCTTCGCATATAGTATATTTTTCAAAGTTATAATAGGCTTCTCCTTTATAAATATCTCCACCACAAAAATCACAATGCGTATAAACATTAGCTTCTTGTGGATCTTGTTTTATTCTTTGATTTTCCCAATAATCATCTTCATTCATATCTCATATTCCCTTTCATAAGAATTTGTTTGACTTATTTTTTATGTTGTTGTATAATGTATTTATAATTTATTAATTAAAATCTTTTGAACTAGGTATTTATTTAAGCGTTAATATCTAGTTCTAATATTTTGTTTCTATATTTTTGTATTGCTGATTCTGTTTGATTATCAATAGTACTCATTTTTTGTTTCCATTGCATTGGCTTGTTATTTGTTTTTTGGATTTGTTCTAATATTGAAATAAAATCGTTGTATATTTCTTTTTTGCTATAATATAATTGTTGTTCTAAAGTTTTAATTTTATCGGTTTCTACCTTTTTCTTGAATAAAAACATATTATCTCACCTCTTTCCTAATTAAAATAAAATTAAGTTTTATCTTTAAAGTATTCCTAATTCATCGTGGCTTTTATCAAAAAATGCTTCCCATTTATCTCTTTTAACAAAATATGGTTTCGTCCATTTTTGTACTGGTAAATCTGGTGATTTAAAAGCCTTATATACTGCTGGTAATGATATTCCATATTCTTTTACAATATCATCTGGTGTAAGTAATACTTTATCAGTTCTTTTTGGTATTGTTTTTTCTTCCATTTCTATTTCCTCCCTTCTTATTTAATTTTTGCAAGTTCTTTTAGCAAATCTTTTGCTTTGCATTTAATAACAAATTGAGCCATAATTCTCATCTCCTTTACTTTTGTGTATCTTTGTTTTATAATCACTACGAAAGGTGGTGATTATAATGTCAAACTTTGACAATTTCTTAAAAGAATGCAATGATAAATACACTAATGAATACATTCTTACAGCTGATAAGGCTTTTAATGAAAGTATCAATGAAGTTAAAGATATTGGAGCACTTATTGCTAGTTCTTTTAATTGTGCAGTTAATACTAGTAATTACATATCTCTTAAGCATTTACAGGCTTATCATAATTGGTTAGTAGAAAATTATGATATAAAACCTAAATCTTAAAAGATTTATTATCTGTGGTCATTGTGTAATTTTTTGCATTTTCTTTTATTTGTTCAAAATAGCCATATTTCATTTTGTGATCGTATGTTTGTATTTTTAGCAGTTGTAAAAGTATATCTTTTATTTCTGCTAATTCTTTTTTCATCTCTTCCATATCATTCTCCTCTGTTTATATATTGCTTAACATCGTAAATTATCTTAATATTAAGTTATTATAAGTATTTATAGTATCAAGTAAACCATTGCTTGGTACTTCTTTATTTTCTTTGCATTCTTTTAGTTGTTCTTCTATAATTTCTACTAAAGTTTCTTTTATTGTTTCTGTTTTATCTTTTGTAGCTTTATTTAATATTGTTTTGCAATCTTCCATATTCTCACCCCCCTATTCTGTTTACTTCATTTAACACCTATGTTATAATCGTGTCGAAAGGTGGTGATTGTTATGAGTAAAATATCTTTTGAATTAGATGATACTTACATAGATAAACTAAAAATTCTTGCTAACAATTCTAGTATTGAAGATAAGGCTAAAGAAATTGTTATAAATTATCTTAATTCTACCAATGTAAGCAATAAACCTAGTTCTCCAAAACCTATCGACAGACGTATGCTAGGCATTTAAACTTTGTAATAGATATATGCTAGATTTTCTACCATAGATTTAGCTATATCTATTATTTTATATGCTCTTTTAGCTGGTATTGCTTTCCCTTCATTGACTAATACTTGTACCATTTTTCTTGCTAATTCTTGGTCTAAAATATCGCTTTCAATTAGATATTCTGTTACAGGTTCCTCAGTATTATCTTTTACTTCATCTGTTTCTTCATCATTCGTTAAATCATCTTCTAATAAATAATCAGCAGAAATTTCAAGAACTGAAGCTATTTTTTTTAATATATCAACAGATGGCATATTTGCATTCATTTCATAATTAGCAATATTTGAACGAGAAATACCAACTTTATCTGCTAATTCTTGTTGCGTTAAATCTTGTTCAAGTCTGACTTTTCTTATTTTTTCTCCAATATTCATAATTTTACACACCTCCTATTCTGCTTATGTTTTGTTTACTGTTTAACTGTAATATCAGGGCATAAAAAATTGATATTATCATAAGAAATATTAAAATAGTTTTCGATTTTTTTTATTATCGGCACATCAGGGAAAGTTATTCCTTTTTCATAATTTGCCCAAGTTTCAACACTTACCCCTATTGCTTTAGCTGTTTGTTCTTGTGTGTCTCCCTTATTAGCCCTAATAGCTTTTAATGTATATTTCAAATTTTTCACCTCTTTTCATTTACTGTTTAACTGTAATTATATTACTATACTTTAAATTTAATGTCAATAGTTTTTCTGTAATTTTTTTAAAATTTTATTGACTTTTTTACAGTTAAGTTGTATAATCGTTGTAGGAGGTAGGAATGAGCGATTTAGGAAATAAAGAAATTTTTGCAAAAAACTTAAATTATTATATGATTTTAAATCACAAGACTAGAAGTGATTTAGCCAGAGATTTGGATGTCCCTTATACAACAGTAACAAGTTGGTGTAAAGGAGAATTTTATCCACGTATAGATAAACTTGAAGCATTGGCTAATTATTTTGAAATAAGAAAATCTAATCTTGTTGAAGATAATGCTAAATGGAATAGCTCTGCCAATTCCGCCATTGTATTCGTCTATGGTACTATTCCAGCAGGTGTACCTATGGAATGTATAGAGGATATTATTGATACAGAAGAGATACCTATTGATATGCTTAAAGGTGGCAAACAATATTTTGGACTGCAAATAAGAGGTAATTCAATGTCCCCTGAATATCGTGAAGGAGATATTATTATATTAGAAAAAGTTGAAGATTGTGAAAGCGGTGATGAATGTGTTGTAATGGTTAATGGTAATGAAGGAACATTTAAGAAAGTAATAAAAAATGAAAGTGGTATTATATTACAACCACTTAATCCAGAATATCAACCTATGGTATATACTAATGAACAAATTGATCAATTACCTATTAAAATTATTGGTAAGGTCGTACAATTAAGAAGAAATAAATAAAAAAAGATAGTGTGATGCCTCGAAAACAAACACACTATCATAAGTCAAACAAATCCTCGAAAGAATTTGTACTTTTATTATACTATATTTGTATATAAATTGCAAGCTCTATTTCGAGGTAGAAATGGAGTTTTAATTATGGAAAAGAAACAAAAAAATGGAAAACCAAAACAAGTTGGTAATGGAAATGGAAGCTATTATTATAGCGAAAAATTGCAAAAATGGATATTTCAATATGTAGAGCCTAATGGGAAAAGGCAAACAATGACACAAAAGAAAAATGAAAGTTCTACTGCTTTTAAGAAAAGAGTTACAGAGGTACAAAGTAAATTAGATAGTGGTACTTATATTGGTAAAAGTAAAGATACTTTTATTTCAATATTAGAAGCTCATGTTAAACAAAAATATGATGATGGACTTGTTTCTGCTAGAACCTATAGTAGGGATTTAGCAACTATTAATCAAATCAAAAAATGCTGTTTTAATTTTATTAATAAACCTATTCAGCAAATCACAGTTACAGACATAGAAAAAAGCAAAAAAAATATGCGTGAATATTCTAATTCTATTATTCAAAAAATGTGGATATTAATAAACAAAACTTTTAGAATAGCTTATTCAAGACGAAAAATACCTTTTAATATAATGTTAGATGAAACATTGACGAAACCTCTTTCTAAAAAAGAAGATAAAAAAATTGAATCGTTGTCAGTTGATGAAGAAAATAAATTAATAAATATTTTAAATAATCAAGAATATAATCATAAATATAGAGATATTATTCTACTTCAATTATATACTGGTATGAGAATTGGCGAAGTTCTTGCATTAAGTAAAAATTGCGTAGACTTTAAAAACAATACTTTAACTGTTTATCGTACTCTTACACAAGATGATAAATTTAATGTTGTAATGGGAAAGCATACAAAAACGTATAAAAAATCTACTGGAATAGATAATGGTAAAAGAACTTTCCCTATGAATAGTAATGTTAAAAGGTTAATAGAAAAAATACTTAATTATAAAACCACCAATATTAATGGATTACTTTTTTGGGATTATAAAAATAATGACTTTATAAAACCATATGAAATTAATAGTTACTTACTACGATTAAATAAAAAATATAATATTACAACTTCTTTACATTCCCATAGGTTAAGGCACACATTCATTACTAGATGCGTTGAAAAGGGAATGAATTATAAGGTTTTACAAACTATTGTTGGTCATGTTGATGGAAGTACTATAACTAATGACATTTATACTTCTGTTTCTAATGAATTTATGAATGAGGAATTAAAAAAGATAAATTAAAAACCTATTGCATTACTATTGCATTAAATTGCTAAAAACAAACCATACAAGTGTTGATATTTCAGCACTTGTATGGTTTTTATTTCTTGGAGCAGGTAG
>CAZUHD010000040.1:0-14849 GCA_964620415.1 uncultured Clostridium sp. | reverse complement strand
AGTTATATCAACTGATTTAGGTGTGTATTTCCATTTTTTTACTGTCAAACTCAGGATACTAAATAATATTAATAAAATCAATACAAAATCAAAGAAAAACAGGACAAAATTTGGAATTAAGATGTTGCTGAATAAATGTAGTTTTTTCTTCTTACTCCACTATTAAGCCACTTATTAGCTCTTGATTTGTTGTTACCTGATATATTAACTATAAATATTACCCCTAGCAAATTTTTTCTACCAGGGGCATAATATTAACAATTTCTATTTTTGTTGATTTTCTTCTTTAAATTTCTGTAAAGCTATTGCAATTTGATCAGGGCAAGAAGTTCCTCTCATACCACATTGTATTCCTTTTAAAAGACTGATTATTTCATCAATGTTTTTGTTTTTTATTAAATTAGAAACTCCCACAGTATTACCTGGGCAACCTCCAATTATTTTTAAATCTTTAACAATGTTTCCTTCTATATCAAATATCATCTGCATAGAACACACATTTTGTGGTGTATAAGTATATTTCATATTCACATCTCCTTTATTGTTATTTTTTATTATTATAATAAATTTTATTCAATAAATCAATGTTTATTTTTCTATACCCACAACTAATATATCGTTTTGGTTTAATTCAACATATTTTTTCCATCCCTTTCCAATTTTTTCATTTTGTTCTATCAGTTTAAATATTTCTATAAATTCTATCTCTATTTTTTCTTGCTCTAAATCATCTATAAATAAGCTTACATCAACTGCATTACTTAATTTTGAATTTTGTTTATTCTCCAAAATAGTAATTTTTTTTGTTTTCTTAAGTTCCTCTTTGGAAGTAGAAAGTTTATTAAAATATTTCTCGTAAAGTAAATCACATATACAAAATAATGATTCTCTTATTTTACCTTTTTTAATTTTCTTGAGAAAAATTTTTCTTTTATGTTTTTGTTCATCTATTCCAATAAATCTAACCCAAAAAAAATCATATTCAACTATACTTTGGAATCTTTCTATTCCATCATAAATAATATCTTGTAAATCAATTTGTATCATCTCTTTAAAAAATCTCATAAAAATTTTTTTAGATTCATTATCTTGTAAAATTTTATTGACTTTGAGCGAAATATCATCCAAAGGATTAATATATTACCTCCTTCTTAATAAAATTAATAATTTTTTTAAATATACATAATATAGTTTTAATTTAGAAATTCGGTGAAACACATATTTTTTGTGACTTTTAATTTATAGTTTTGACAATTATAGACATTATAAAATTAAAATATCACCTCCCTTTATTACTAAATTTCGAATTTTTAAAGGTAAATTCAGAACAAAACTGATCTTTTGAGTTATAACTCTTTTGAAATAATATTTTCCTTTGATAATGAAAATATTATGAATAAAAAATTATATAATTTAATGATTAAAGTATAAAACAATAAAAGAAATTTGTCAACTTTTTTTAGCAAATAAATACAGTTTTTCATCGCAAAATTCGACATTTTTCTACATTTTAGTTGTAAAAAAGCTAGTTCTTCCGCATATTACTTGAAACTAAAATCTATAAAATTGTTGAATTTATATTCTTTCAAGTTATTTGTGAAAGAATCGTTCTTATGTTCAAAATTTTGAAAAATTTTAATTTTTTTACTTTTTAAATTTGCAAGAAGAAGGAAACCACTCAATTTTATATATTATAAAACATTCAACAAATAAACATTCTCTGTTAATTTTTGGTTTGGCAAATTAAATTCACGAGTTTTAACTAATTTTGCACCTATGGATGTATAAAATTTGTTTGCACTATTTTTTTCTAAGCATCCAATAAGTATTTTATTAAATCCCATACTTTTTGTTTCCTGTATTGCCTTATTTATAAGTTTCTTTCCAAATCCGTTTTTCTTATACCCCTCTAATATATATAATGCTTGTATTTCTGCACAATCATTATATTCTATATCGCTTGAAAGAATTATTTTTATAAAACCAACTATATTATCATTTACTTCTAAAACATACTGATGATTTTCTTTTTCATTAAATTTATTATATGAATTATTATATCTTATTTCTTCAGTATTAATCATATTATCTAAAAATTCATTATTAACAATATTTCTATATGTTTCATTCCATGAAACAGTTACAATATGAGCAATCGTTTTACAATCTTCTTTATTACTTTTTCTAATGTTCCATTTCATATCCTTCCTCCTCTTTCTTATTTTTGTTGAATTTATTATGTAATTAGCATTCTTGTAGAATAGATGATCATAATATATTTTTCAAAAGAAATATATCATATGTTCTTACATAAATCAAGTTAATTTATTTTTTATATAAATATACATAAAAATCCTTCTAAAACAAAATCAAGCAATATCAAGCCTTTTTATATTTTCCCAAATTGTAAGATTAGATTGGAGTAAAGTTCCACAGTACATGAATCTATTTATTTTCAATAGTTTCGTGTTTTCTTAAATTTTCATTATTTTATCCTGATTTAACATGATTCTATATTGATAAAATTATATAATAGGTGTATAATACAAAAAGTTAAGGAGAAAATTCTATGAGCATAATATATGAAAGAAAGATAAATTATTATGAAACAGATAGAATGGGAATTGTTCATCATTCTAATTATATAAGATATATGGAAGAAGCAAGATGTTTTATGTTAGAAAAATATAACATGCCTTTTTCAAAATTAGAGAAAAATGGAATAACAATACCAGTTTTATCTGTAAGTTGTAACTATAAACACCATGTAAGTTTTGGAGATACAATATTAATAAAAGTCTTTGTAAAAAATTATACGGGAACAAGACTTGTAATTCAATATAAGGCTCTTGAAAAAGAAACTAATAAACAAGTAATGACTGGAGAATCAGAGCATTGTTTTACAAATATAGAATTAAAACCTGTTAATTTAAAAAAATATGCTCCAGAATTTAGTCAAAAAATTGAATGTTTAGTAGAGGAGGAAAATCTATGAAAGATATAATTATAAAGGTAAATGGAATGGAATGTACAGGCTGTGAGAACAGAGTTCAAAATGCTTTAAAAACTATTCCAGAAATTGTAGATGTAAAAGCAGATCATGAAAGTGGAATAGTTAAGATCGTAGCAAATAATGATATTCCAAAAGATGTTATAAAATCTAAAATTGATGATATTGGATTTGAAGTTGTAGAGGAATAAGTTATGAAAAAAATAGTTTTATCTATAGATGGAATGACATGTAGTGCCTGTTCTAGTGGTTTAGAAAAATACTTAAACAAACAAAATGGAATTATAAAAGCATCCGTAAATTTAGTAATGGCAAATGCTTCTATTGAATATGATGAGAAAATTCTAAATATACCCCAGATAGAAGAATTTGTGAAACAATCTGGATTTAAAAGTTTAGGAGAATTTAAAGAAATAAAATTAGAAAACAAAAGTAAAAAAGAAAAGGTGAAATTTATTATTTTTACCTTACTTGCAATTGTATTAATGTATATCTCAATGGGACACATGGTAAATTTACCAACTATTCCTTTTTTAGATCCTCATACAAATTCTACAAATTATATGATTACTTTACTTGTATTAACAATTCTTTTTATAATTTATGGATTTGATATTTTAAGAAATGGCTATAAAAATCTCATTCATAAAACTCCTAATATGGATACTTTAGTTGGAATAGGTGTTATAACTAGTTTTTTATATAGTCTATATAATATGTATCTTGTATTTAAAGGAGATCATCATCAAGTTATGAACCTATATTTTGAATCAAGTGCAATTATTATATATTTTATAAAACTTGGCAGATATATTGATGGAATAAGTAAAAATAAAACAAAAGAAGCTATACAAAAATTAGTAAAAATCACTCCTAATAGTGCCTTCATAAAGTCAAATGGAACAATAAAACAAGTTACACTTGATGAAATTAGTAAAGGAGACATCGTAGTTAGTAGACCTGGTGAAAAAATTGCTGTAGATGGAGAAATAGTACTTGGAAATGCTCATTTAGATGAATCTTTTATCACAGGGGAAAGTAAACCTGTATCAAAAGAAATTGGAAACAAAGTTCTTGCCGGAAGCATGAATTATGATGGTTATATAGAATATAAGGCAGAAAGAATAGGAAAAGAATCAACTGTTTCAGAGATTGTAAAACTTGTAGTAGAAGCAAGTAATTCTAAACCTAAAATTGCAAGAACTGCCGACAAGGTATCAAGTTATTTCATACCATCTGTAATTTTAATAGCTGTAATATCATTTATTATATATCTAATAATAGGTCAAGGAATTTCTGCTGCATTAACTACATTTGTAACTGTTTTAGTAATAGCTTGTCCTTGTAGTCTAGGGCTTGCCACCCCTCTTGCAGTTATAGTAAGTGAAGGAAAATGTGCATCATCTGGTATTCTTATCAAAAAAGGGGAAATTTTAGAAACTACACAAAAAATAGATACTGTAGTTTTTGATAAGACTGGTACTTTAACTTATGGAAAGCTTAAAATATCTGAAATTAAAAATTATAGTGATATGAAAGAAAATGAATTATTACAATTAGTCGGAAGCATTGAGAAATTATCAACACATCCAATTAGTAAGGCATTTATAGATTATATAGAAGAAACTAATATTTCGTATTTATCTGTCCAAGATTTCCAAAACATTGCAGGGCTTGGAATTACAGGAAATATTGCTGGTCAAGAGTTTTTACTTGGTAATTCTAAAATACTAGAAAAATACAATATTCAAAATACACATTTAGATGATGAAAAATATTTAGCTGATAAAGGCAATAGTATTGTCTATGTAATTAAGGATAAAGAAATTATCGCTTTAATTGGAGTAAATGATGTAGTTCGAGAAGATACAAAAAATACAATTGAATTACTTAATAAAAATAAAATAGATACTATAATGCTAACAGGAGATAATAGTAATACTGCTCAAAAAATAGCAAATGAAATAGGAATTACAAAAGTCATTTCTAATGTTCTTCCATCTGAAAAAGCAAATACTATAAAAGAATTAAAAAAGCAAAATAAATTTATAATGATGTGTGGAGATGGAATAAATGATAGCCCTGCTCTTTCTAGTGCAGACATTGGGGTAAGTGTAAATAGTGGTACTGATATAGCAATGGATTCATCAGATGTTATTTTAATGAAAAATGATTTAAATAGTATATTGGATTTAATTAATATATCTAAAAAAACAATTAAAGTAATTAAACAAAATCTGTTTTGGGCATTTTTCTATAATTTGCTCATGATACCAATTGCAATTGGTATATTAAAACCTATTGGTATTTCTATAACTCCTATGTTTGCGAGTTTAGCAATGGTTTTAAGTAGTTTAACTGTTATTCTAAATACATTAAAATTAAAAAAATAGCATAAAAAATCTACCAAACTATATTTTTTAGTTTAGTAGATTTTTTTACATTTATTTCTTTCCAAGAGAAATTTCTATTTCCTCTGTCTTATCTCCCCTTATAATTTGTAATTTAACAACATCTCCTGGATTTTTACTATAGACATATTCTCTTAAATCATTCATAGTATCTAAAGTTTTATTATCAATTTTAGTAATTAAATCTCCTTCTTTAAGATTTGAATTTTCAGCTGGACCATTTTGTATAATTTTATAAACATATATTCCTCTATTAACTTTATTTTTCAGATCCATATATTCTGCAACATCTCCATCATAAGCATAAATTCCAACACTTGCTTCTTCAAAACTACCTTTTTCTTTAAAACTTTCTATCACAGGTTTTATAACATTTATAGGAATAGCAAATCCAATTCCTTCAGCAGAAGTTATTTTAACAGTATTAATTCCAATAACCTTTCCATCTGCATTAATTAATGGACCTCCACTATTTCCTGGATTAATAGTTGCATCTGTTTGAATTAAATTTGATATATAACTAGTACCATCATTTTCATCAATTTTTATAGTTCTATTTAATGCACTAATTATTCCAGAAGTTACAGTTCTTCTAAATTCATACCCTATAGGATTTCCAATAGCATATACTCTCTCCCCTACTTTTAAATCTGTAGAATCTCCCAATTCTATATAATTTAAATTATTCATTTGTACTTTTACAATAGATAAATCTAAATTACTGTCGCCCCAGACAACTGTACCTTTGTATGTATTTTCATCTATTGTAACATAGCATGTACTAAATCTTTCTCCTGTTACATGGCTATTACTTAAAATATATCCATTTTCACTTACAATAATTCCTGTACCAAGTCCTAATTCATCACTAGAAATATTATTTAAAATAGAACCTCCTATAGATGTAAGTCTTGAAATTCCAACAACACTTTTAGTAACTTCTTCTAGCATATTTTCAACTGTTTTACTTTCTTCTTTTGTCTCTTCTACAGTTTCATTATAGTTTTCTGATGCTGCTGTCCTTGTCGCCTCATAATCAGCTCCAATATCAATATTATTATACATTACAAATAAATTATATATTATCAATCCTATTAAAACTACAAATAATAAAGTTATAATTGCTTTTTTAAATGTTTTTCTTTTTTTTGCCATTTAAAATCACCTCTTTTTTATTATTTCCATATTTTATCTTAAATAAACATTTTTTATTAATAAAAATTTTAGGCAAAAAATTGCATTTTTTTACAAAGTAATATATAATTTCTTTAAAATACAAAAAATTAAAAAGGTGAAATAAAAAAATGGAAAAAGAATATGAATTAACAAACCCACAAAAAAGTATTTACCTAATGGAAAAATACTTTCAAAATACAACAATAAACAATATATGTGCAAGTATCTATATAAAGCAAAATGTAGATTTAAAATTATTAAATACTGCCATAAATTATTTTATACAAAACAATGATAGTTTTAAAATAAGATTTAAGCAAGTCAATTCTGAACTAGTACAATATTTTGTACCTGATAATTTTTATGAGTTTGAAATACTTGACATTGAAGATGAGTCTCAAATTAATATGGCTGCTAAAAAGGAAGTAAACACAAAAATTGAAATATTAGATTCTCGTCTATTTAATTTCAAATTATTTAAACTTAATTCAGGATTTGGTGGATTCATCGTAAATATCCACCATATGATTTCTGATGCAGCAACTCTTACTCTGCTTATTACTGAAATTATTACTATTTATTCTAAATTATTGAAAAATGAGGAAATTGACATACAAAAACATTCTTATATAGATTATATAAATTCTGAAAATGAGTATTTAAAAAGTTCTCGTTTCCAAAAAGATAAAGCCTATTGGGAAGAACTCTTAACCCCACTGCCAGAAGCTGCAACTTTTTTACCTCAGATTCTGGGTGGCGTTGATAGTCCAAATTGTAAAAGAACAGAATTTGTTTTAGATTTAGTATTACTAAATAAGATTAAATCATATTGCATAAAGCATAATATCAGTATTTACAACTTTTTAATAGGAATTTATTCCCTATATCTTGGTAAAATAAATAATATGGAACAATTTACAATTGGAACACCAGTATTAAACAGAACAAATTTTACAGAAAAACATACACCTGGAATGTTTATAAATACATCTATTTTAAAAATAGATATTTCTGAGAATTTAAGTTTTAAAGATTTTGTTAAAAATATAGCAACCCAAACTCTAGGTATGTTAAAGCATCAAAAATACAGCTACCAGCATATTTTAAATGATTTAAGGCAAAAAGATAAATCAATTCCAAATTTGTATGATGTAGTACTTTCATATCATGCAACACAAGCAACCGACTCTACCCTAGGTATACCTTATATTGCAAGATGGCAAGGAGCTAACTATATTTCAAACACATTAAATATTCATTTTCATGATAACAATGGTACAGGTAGTTTGATTGTTGTATATGATTACAAGACATCCAAAGTTTCTAGTAACGAGATTAAAAAAATGCACAAAAGAATTTTAGAGATGTTTAAGCAGGTCCTTGTAGATGAAAATATATCTATTCATGATATAGATATTGTAACTAACCAAGAAAAAAATCAAATTTTAAATGTATTTAATAATGCACCATTTACTTACCCAAAAGATAAAGATTTAATTACATTATTTAAAAATGTTGTAGAAAAAAATCCTGAAAAAATAGCTTTATCTTTTGAAAACAAAAATATCACCTATAAAGAATTAGATAATCTTTCTAATAATTTAGCTTCTTATATGCAAAATTATAATATTAATTATGAAAATAGAGTTGCAATATTTTTAGATAAATCTATTGAAATGATTATTTGTATTCTTGCAATTTTGAAAATAAATGCTGCATTTCTACCAATAGATATTGAATATCCAGAAGATAGAATTAAGTATATTTTAAAAGATGCAGATGCTAAACTCGTATTAACTACATCTGACTTAAAGGAAAGAATATCTGATATATGTGAAACTATTTGTTTAGATGATTTAAATTTAAATAAAAATGTAGAATTTAAATACACCCCAAAATCTCCTTCTTCACTTGCTTATGTAATGTATACATCTGGTTCTACAGGAAGACCTAAAGGGGTTATGATAGAGCAGAAAAGTATTTTAAGGCTTGTTAAAAATCCAAATTTTATAAAATTTAGTACTCAAGAAAGAATTTTACAAACAGGATCTATAGTGTTTGATGCTTGTACTTTTGAAATATGGGCTGCTCTTCTTAATGGTTTTGAACTTTTTATTTTGAAAAAACAAGATTTATTAAATCCTGCTTTTTTAGAAAAATACTTAAGCAAAAATAAAATTACAACACTATTTATCACAACATCCTTGTTTAATCAGTTAAGTGATATAAATCCTGCTATGTTTAAAGATGTAAGATATTTACTAACTGGTGGAGATGTAGTTTCTACTAAACATATAAATCAGGTTATAAATGCTTGTCCAAAACTTAAAATTATACATTGTTATGGTCCTACAGAAAATACTACTTTTTCTACTTGTTTTGATGTTAAGAAAAAATATGATTATACTATTCCAATAGGATCTCCTATTTCAGGAACAACCTGTTACATAATGTCTAAGTTTGGTTCAATAGAGCCAATAGGCGTTCCTGGCGAATTATTTTTAGGTGGAGATGGTGTTTCAAGAGGATATTTAAATAAAGAAAATTTGACTTCTCAAAGCTTTATACCTAATCCTTTTGATAAAACTTCTACTATGTATAAAACAGGTGATTTAGTAAAATGGCAACCTGATGGAGCAATAGAATTTATTGAAAGAATTGACAGCCAAGTTAAAATTCGTGGATTTAGAGTAGAATTAAGTGAAATAAATAATACTATTCTTTCACATCCAGCTATTCAAGATAGTTATACTTTAATTAAAACAATAAATGGTTCAAAAGAAATTTGCTCATACATTATTGAAAAAGAAGAGCTAAATATTGAGGAATTAAAAACTTTCTTAAAACAAAGTATTCCAAGTTATATGATACCTAATTATTTTACTATAATGGATAAATTTCCTCTTACTGTAAATGGAAAAATAGATAAATCTCTTCTTCCATCACCTCGTTTAGTTAGACAAAATAAAGAAATTGTACCACCTAGAACTGCCTTTGAATTAGAAATTTTAAATAATGTAAAAGGACTAATTCAAAATGATGAAATTTCAATTACTGATAATTTCTTTGATGATCTTGGTTTAGATTCATTAAGTGCAATGAGTTTATGTTCTAGTTTATATAAATATAATGTTTCTATTCAAGATATTAGTGATTATCCTAGCATAGAGGCTCTAGCAAGTAAAATAGAAAAGCATCTTACTTCATCACATTTTGAAAATATCTTACCAAAACTTGAGATTCATGGTGAAGATTTTGATTATGATTTATCTAATGTTTTACTTACAGGTGGTTTAGGATTTTTAGGAATGCATATTTTAAGAGAACTTCTTTTATGTGATAAAGTAAAAAAAGTTTACTGTTTAGTTAGAGATAAAGGAAATGTAGATTTTAAAACAAGATTTACAAAATCGCTAAATTACTATTTCCAAGATAAATTAGATAAACAAATTTCTAAAAAGCTAAATCTAGTTCGCGGTGATTTTGAAGTTTCACTTTTAGGTTTAACTAGCGAAGAATATAAATCTTTAGCTAAAAAAATAACAACTGTTATACATTGCGGGGCAAACGTAAGGCACTATGGAAATTTCCAAAAATTCAAGTCTTCTAATGTGATTGGTACACAAAATATTATTGAATTTTGTAGATTATCTAATGCTCATCTTGCTCACATATCAACAATTTCAGTTAGTGGATATGAAACTTTAGGACAAAATTTAGTTTTAACCGAAAAAGATTTTAATATTGGTCAATGTTTTAATAATCATGTATATATGATTACTAAATATTTAGCAGAATATCATGTACTTTCTGCAATTAATCATAACTTGATTAAAGCAAAAATATTTAGAATGGGTAATATTATGCCAAGAGAAGAAGATAATGTATTTCAGTATAATGCTAAAGATAATGCTTTGTTTAGCAGATTACAAACTATAATTAATCTTGGTGTAATAACAGATTCTTACGAAAATTTGATAATTGATTTTAGCCCTGTTGATTTATGTGCTAAAGCTATTATGACTATTTTAGAAAACCATGTTTCTGATGAAGTTTTACATATATATAATAATCACCAAATTTCTTTAAAAGATTTCTTTAGATTGGCTAAAATACCATTAAATAAGGTTTCTTTGGAAGAATTTATAAATAATTTACGTGCACTCAAAAATCCATTTGCAACTCATTTGTTAAATGATCTGCAAAACTCTAATATAACTTTTACAAAAGTAAAAAATGATATTACTACTTCTATTTTAGAAAAATATGGATTTACATGGAATAAAATTGATGCTGATTATATTAATAACCTAATAAAGCTTATTTAAATACAAAGGAGGATTTATGAAAGATTTAAAAAAGAATATTTTAAGCATTTATATTAAATTGATTGTGCTACAAATAGGTGTAGTTCTTCTTATGAGATTTCTTGTTCCACTTTTTGCAAACTACCCACCAGATTCAGAAGTTCATGAATTTCAAAAAGTGGTTGAAATTCTTACTCATAATATGCAATATTTAGTTTTAGGTACTCTTAATGTCATTTTATACGCCATATTTATAACTATATTATTAAGACCTGTTTTTAAATACCTAAAAAAAGATAAAAAAGATATTACTTTTTCAGAACTGCAAACTGTTAGGAATACATGTTTTAAATTTCCAGGCAGAATAGTCCTTGTACAACTTGCAACAATTATCTTAGTACTTTTAATACTCTTTACCTCTATGACCCCTGACTTTCATTTGGTTATTAAGTTTTTGTTAATATATTTATCATTTTTCGTTGTTGCAGCTATTATGGCCAATGTACTTATTAGAAATGAACTAGAAGCAATTTTAATTTCTACATATAATATTGATCCACATTATGTTCCACCAAAGAAAACCGCTAAATTTTCTAATGAGTTACTTTATAATATTTTACCATTCTTCGCAGTGGTAATTATCTCTATTGCTCTTTTAGGTTATTCAAAAACTTGTAGAGCCATAGGAGAAGGAGATTATTATTATTATAAATATTATCTAGCTGATTTAAATTTAAATAATTCAACCATAGATGATATAAAAGAGCAGTTAGATACTATACCTCTAAAATCAGAATCAGATTATTACTTTATACATTATAACGATGAAAATGTTTTTTCTCGTCCTGATGGCAATATTTCTAATTTCTTTATTGCTTATGCAGATATGTTTTTGGAAAAAACTAATGGACGTGTATATGAATATTATGGAATTGAAGAAGAAGCTTATGTTCAAAAGATTAAATTAAAAGATGGAACAGATGCTTATGTTGGATTTAAATATTCTGTTACAAGTAATGAACTAATTTCATATTTCACAACTATTTCTATTGTTGCAATTATAGTTTATATAATTATTCTTATCTTATGGTCTAAAAACGTAAGTCAGAATATAAAACAAGTTGCAGATAAACTAACAACCATTGCAGAGCAGAAAGAAGTTTCTAAAATAGGTGTTTTACCAGTAACTTCTAATGATGAAATTGGACAATTAACTGTTGCATTTAACCAAATACAGCAAACAAGTAAAAAGAATATAGATACAATCAAATCTAACCAGTCTCAACTTATAGAACAAGAACGTCTTGCATCACTTGGTCAAATGATTGGTGGTATTGCACATAACTTAAAAACTCCAATAATGTCTATTGCTGGAATTACAGAAGCTCTTCAAAATTTAACTATTGAATTAGATAATTCTATTGGAAATCCAGTTGTTACGGAACAAGATTTTCATGATATTGCTAAAGATTATTTTTCTTGGATTACAAAGATTAGAGAACATACTGAATATATGTCAGACATTATAACTGCTGTAAAAGGTCAAGCTACTAATCTTTCAAATGATATTCAAAGTAATTTTACTATTTCAGAATTACTAAAACGTGTAGATATTTTAATGAAACATGAACTTAAAAACGCAATTGTGTATTTAAATATTACAGTTAATATGGATGAAAATACAGTACTAAACGGCGATGTAAATATTTTAGTACAAGTTATTAATAACATGATTTCAAATGCAATTCAAGCATATAATGGAAAACCTGAGCAAACTATCGAGTTAAATGTTTCTGAGGAAAATTCAAATGTAATTATTTCTATTCAGGATCATGCCTCAGGGCTTCCTAAAAACATTCAAAATAAATTATTTAAAGAAATGGTTACAACAAAAGGTAAAAATGGTACAGGTCTTGGACTTTATATGTCTTATTCTACTATTAAAGGTAATTTTAAAGGTGATATTACTTTTGAAACAGAAGAAGGCAAAGGTACTACATTTAAAATTATTTTACCTTTAAATTAAAAAATAGTGTTGTTACGAAATTATAAAATAATTTAATAATATATTGAAAGAAATTGTCTATAATGTTATAATAATTAAAGCTAATGGGAAAAATAATAACAATAAGAATAATTATATACATTAGAAAGGAGGTTTAAAAATTGGGTAGAAGTGGTGGAGGAGGCTCTAGCAGTGGAGGTCATTCTTCTGGAGGCTTTGGTGGTGGACATTCTTCAGGAGGCTTTAGTGGTGGAGGTCGTTCTTCAGGAGGTAGTTCATATTCAAGTCATGACTATGGGTATTCATCAGGTTCAAGATATAGATATAATGGATATGATCCAATATATGGGTACGGATATGGACATAGTTCACCGATATTCATAAGTGCAAAAGGTATATTGGTGACGGCAGTTATTCTGATATTGATATTTACAGTATTAGTATTATGTACTGATTCATCAAACTCAACAGTTCCAAAAAATACTAAACAAAGAGAAGCTTTGAGTGGAGTTGTTAAGAAAACTGATTGGTATGAAGATGGTATTGGTTGGATAGATAATAAAAATACTTTAATTAGTGGTCTTGAAGATTTTTATAATGCAACAGGCATTCAACCATATGTAATGCTTATTCCATATTCAAGTAATTATTGGAGAAATGGAGAAATTAATGCTACTGCAGCTGATAGATATCTAGAATCAGTTTATCAGAGAAAATTTAGTGATGAAGGACATTTCATTTTTGCATATTTCCAAAAACAAATTGATATGAAATCAGAAATGGAAGGAGAATTTAGATATTTAAGTGGATATAGTGCTGACACCATCATGGATAATGAAGCTCTAAATATTTTCTGGGGGTACTTTGAAAAAAATTATTATAATACATCATTAAGCCTAGAAAATATGATATCTAAAACATTTTCCGAAACAGCAAAATCTATTATGAGTAAACCAACAAATGCTTGGGATGTTATAAAAGTAATTATTATAGTAGTTGGAGTAGTAGCAGTCGTATTCTTAATATACAAAGTAATTAAGAAAAAGATGCAAAGAGATAAGGAAAAAGAAGAATATACTAAAGAAATTTTAAATACACCACTAGAAACTTTTGGCGAAGATACAAAAGATTTAGAAGATAAATATAAATAAGATTGAAGGGAGAATTTATTATGGGAATAATAGCAAGATTTAAAGATATAATGTCATCTAATATTAATGCATTATTAGATAAATGTGAGAATCCATCTAAAATGATAGATGAATATATGAGACAAGTTACAGAACAATTGGCAGATGTAAAAAAAGAAACAGCAGAGGTAATGGCTGAAGAAAAACGTACAAAACGTTTAATAGATGCAAACAAAGAACAAATAGAAAAATATGATGATTTAGCAAGAAAAGCATTAACAGCTGGAAATGAAGATGATGCAAGAGTCTTCTTAGGCAAAAAACAAGAATATGTTAATAATGAAGCAGATTTACAAAAATCATATAGTATAGCTTTGGATAATGCAAATAAAATGCGTGAAATGCACGATAAATTAACAAAAGATGTTCAAACTTTAGAGCAACGTAGACAAAATGTAAAATCTAAAGTTGCAGTTGCTAAAACTCAAGAAAAAATAAATAAAGTTTCTAATTCTATGGATGAGGCAAGTGATTCTATGAAGGCTTTTGAAAAAATGGAAGAAAAAGCAGATAGAATGTTAGATGAAGCAAATTCAACAGCAGAATTATTAGAAGACCATGACGAAGTAGCAGATTTAGAAGCAAAATATTCAAAATCTTCAGCATCTGTTGAAGAGGAATTACAAAAATTAAAACAAGACATGGGAATGTAATTATAAAAAATCCTCCAGTTTATCTGAAGGATTTTTTGTTGCTTATAATTAAAAAATGATAATCATATTAAGGAAATTTAAACTGATTTTTTCGATG
>CAZUHD010000039.1:0-15114 GCA_964620415.1 uncultured Clostridium sp. | reverse complement strand
ATATTTATAAGGATAATTAATATATTTACAATTAAATAGTTTACATAAGGCTAAAGGCATTTTTGCTTTAGTCTATTTGTGTTATTATGTAAACATGATATATGCTTTATAATTTCGATGACTTTCCTATTATATAAAAAAATTTAGGAAAATTAGATGGAAAAGAAAAATAGTTTTAAAAAAATATTAGACATTATAATAATTATTATAATATGTATACTTTTATGTGCCTTAATTTATTTTCAAAATAAACCATTAATAGATATCAATGAAGATATACTAAGAGTTTATTATTTTGATGTAGGGCAAGCAGATTGTACTTTAGTAATAAATAATGGTTAAATTATGTTAATTGATGGTGGAAATGAAGCTGACAGTTCACTAATAATTAAATATATAAAAAGATTAGGTATATCAAAAATAGATTATATTATTGCGACTCATCCAGATTCAGATCATATAGCAGGTTTAGATAAAATCATACTTGCTTTTGATATTGGATGTGTTTATATGCCTATTACAAATAAGTCAAACAAAGAAACGGATGAACTATATAATGCAATAAAAGATAAAAAGGTTATAAACCCTACTATAAACGATTATTTTTATTTATGAAATTCTAAATGTACAATATTAAATTCAGGAGATACTTCAAAAGTATCAGATAATAATTCTTCTATTGTAGTTCAATTAGATTATGAAGAAACTAATTGTCTATTTACGGGAGATGCTGAACATTTAATAAAGATAATTTTTCAAATTGTTAGAAATTTGTTAGAAAAATCTAGCAATTTTATAATTAAAACCACAGGCATAATCTTCTCAAATGTCTGTGGTTCTAATGGTGCAGATGGCCGGAATCGAACCGGCACGGGAGGTTAAGTCCCGCAGGATTTTAAGTCCTGTGCGTCTACCTATTCCGCCACATCTGCATTTGGCTTAAAATGTAGACTAATATGTTTACAACAGTTATTATTATATTATTTCATTATCAATTTGTCAATACATTTTCCAAAAAAACTGCTATTTTCGTTAATTCTCTGCCTTATGTAAACTAACTCAATGAATTAAAAACTTATTCGATAATAACTATATACTTTGATTTGCAAATCCATATCTATCAAATAATTTTGAAGAGTTTTTTTAAAAGAAGTTTTAATCTAGCAACCATTTGTATTTGCTACAATTGCTAGATTAAATAATCTCATCTTGGTTTTGTCTTATTTTACTGAAATTTTGTTATATCACTAATCTTCCCTGCAAAATAAGGAACATTTTTATTTTTTTCAATTAAGAATATTGCAAAAGTATTATCTAATGAAAACTCTCTTTTTTCTTCCTGTGTAATCATAGCATCTAACTTTGCCATCATACCAGCTTCACTTTTTATTCTTCCACCAGTTTTATCTAATTCAAACTCTATAGTTTGAATTGCCTTGTCTATATGGTAGCTATCTCCATTTGAAAAAAGAAATTTTTTGTTTTCAATCTCTGTAAATTCTGATTTTTCTTTCAATTTAATATTTGGAACTTTAAGAAGTTCATCACTTTGAAGAGTTTTTTCTCCATTATAATTTTTTCCTTGTTCCAATATATTATTATAAATTTCATTAAAAGTTTTTCCTGTAGGGTTTTTATACAAAATAACTTCATCGTCTTGTTTTGTCTTTAGTTTAATTGCAAAATCATCCTTTGAATTATAGAACAATACCTCAACTTGGCTTTTTAATTCGCCTGTAGTATCTCTTTTTATCCCAAAATATTTTACATCTTCAAAATTACCAAAGTTTCCATCTTCTAGTTCTTCAAATTCTTTGTTAAATTGAAATTCTTTCTTTAGCATAGTATATAAAAAATAACTATCATCTTTATCCCAATTAAAATCATTTAATATATCACTTTCCTCATTAAATTTTTCTTTTATAGCTCTTTCTATTTCTGATTTTAATTCAGCAGATGTTTTCCCAACTTTTTTATAATAATATTTATCTGAAATGTCAGTAGTTTTAAAAGTTTCTTTATTTAGATTTTCTACTACTTTTAATTGAGGATTAAATACAATATCTTGTTTTGCTAAATCATTTTTTAAATCATTCCATATAAGTTGGAAAGTACCACACCATATTGTATTATCAGTAATTTCATCTTCCAAAGTTAAAGCAGTAGTTATCTCTTCTGTGTTTGCTATCTCAGATGATGTGCTTTTCCCTTCTGTTTCTTCTTTTGTTTCAGATTTTGATTTCATATCAATTTTTCTATAAATAACTACTCCAAATATAATTACAATTATAGTAATAGCAACTAATAAAACTTTTTTCATATCAATACTCCTATCTTTATAAATCATTTAATCTCATCTATAGTATCCACAAATATACATCTCAAATTCCATTTTTCTGTCTATTTTAGTATAAATAACTATTTCTTCATCTGCAAACTTGTCCTTCTTTTAATACATTAATCTAGTTTGATAAATAAATTATAAACAAAAAATCTGATTTTTTCAATAAATTTATAAAAAATACTATACTTTTTCTATAGTCGTAACAAAAAAATCCATATAAATGTAATAGTATTTTAATATTTTTTATTACATAATATAAATGTGATATTGATAAATGCAAACAAAAGTTTTATGATGATATCTAGGGAGGTAAAATATGAATTAAGAAAATACAGAACTAAATATGAATGATAATTACAAACTTACAACTAAAGAAACTAAAAAAATAATAGATGCCTTAAAAGAAAAAGTAAATAACTCTAATTTACATTAGGTAAAAAAATGAATTTGATGTTTTTTCAAAGAAAATGGCTCTAATTATCCTTGTTATATCCCATATCTTTTTAGCATCTTCATCAGAATAGACTTTGAAATAATATTCACTTTTGCTTTTTTGCTTTCTTCAAACTCACTTATTTCAATACTCTTAAGTAGTTCAACAAAAATGTGTTTTGGAGCCACAAGGCGGAATCGAACCGCCCACCTGCAGATTACGAGGCTGCTGCTCTACCTTCTGAGCTATTGTGGCATATTAAACTAGTGGTATTATTTCTCACTAGTTTTATTATTTTCATATTCAATTGTTGTAGAAGATTTTACAATCTGTACTCTTTCCCCTACCAGTAATCCTGATGTTATCTCTACATAAGATTCATCAGAAATTCCCGTTTGTATTATAACAGGTTTTGTTGAACCATCTACTTGAACAACATCTACAAACTCTTCATTATTCTCATTTGTTTGTATTGCTTCTATTGGCAATGCTACCACATTTTCAGCTTCCTCAACAACTACTGTACATGTAGCAGTATCTCCTTCTTTTAAGTCTTCATTTACATCTATTACTTCTATATCAATTGAAGATTTATTATTTACTTGTTCATTTACTTTTATTACTTTTCCTTTATAATTTAAGTTTTTATCCTTAATATTTATTTCAACTTTTTGGTTTTCTTTTACTTTTGGCAAATCTTTTTCATCTATTAATAAACTAATCTGATAAAATTTTTCTATTTCTTGATTTTGTTCTATTGCATTTGAAAATACTGTATTATCTTCTATTTGCTCTGCCTTAGGCTTATATTCGATTTTTCCTATACCTGTTAAAGTATTTTTTATTGTAACAGTAGATGCTCTCATTTCAATTATACTAGTAGTAGTAACAGTATTTTTACTAGCAGCATTTCTTTGACTAACAACTACACTATAAGCGACTGATATTGTTAAAGCAATTCCCATTATTAAAATAATAATCCAAGACTTATTTTTCAAAATGACCTCCTTATGAAACACTTAATCATATTTTTTAACATCATAAATTAAAACTTAAAAAACAAAAAATAAACTTCTATTATTTACAACATATCTATTTTCTTTTCTATAATTTTTAGATAATTCATAAATACTTCAAAACTCATACACCTATTCAAATACCACAAGCTGATGTTTCTATAATACTTGCTCTCCCATGGTATCTATTGTTTTTGTTAAACTTTTCATTTCCATAACTTCATCTTCTGCTTTTACATATTTTATAAAAATCAATTGACTTAGTCAAGGGATTTAAAAAAATTTTACATATTATGAGTATATTATCTTCAAAAACTTGCTAGTTTTTATAATGATTTTATTTTACATCATTTTTATGAATTATGCAACTTATTTTTACTTTATGATTCACAAAAATATAATAAATTATGGAAATTGTAGTTATTACTTTTTAGAGCAATTTTTAAAATGATTTCCAATAGATATAAGCTATTTTTAAAACTTTCAGCTTTACATAACCATATGGATTAATTTTATATTGTAAATAGATTTATTTACTGCTTAATCTCAATCTATTCTTACAGGCATATTTATCTCACTTTCACAATTTATAAAAAAATAACTACTAAATCAGTTTAGTAGTCATTTACATTTTTTCTATATAATAAAATTTGTTATGTTAAACCATTTTAACTATTTTCCCATCTAAACATCTTGATGTCTTTATATTTTTGAAGTACCGCATTATATTTTTCATATTCGTCTTCCCATAAAGCATCTGGTACTTTGTCAAATGCGTTAAATATTTCTTCAGCTTGTTTTAAATAAAGTAATTGATCTTGCACACTCAACTTTTCATATCTTTTTGTATATGCATACAATTTATCTAATATTTGGTTGGCTTCTATAAAACTCCAGAAATCTTTTACATTCATACCAAATAGCTTTATCTGTAATACAGCATACGCAATTAAGGCAAATATTATTAATATCAAAATATATATTAATATTAAAATCCCTTTCATTTTAATCACCTCTCCTTAAATCTTTTGTATAACTTTATTATACCATATTTGTAAAAAAAATGCAAATTTTCTGTAATATTTTTGTAATATTTGTAAAAATTTATTCCATTTTTGTTTCATATATGGTATAATTTCCTTTAATTATCATAAAATTTAAAAGGGATTTTTTATTATGATTGAAGAAGAAGAGCGTTTCGAAAAGACCAGAAAAGTTGGTATTTTAGGTATATTAGGTAACATTTTGTTACTTGTTTTAAAATGTATAATAGGATTTACAACAAAAAGTCAAGCCATGATCGCAGATGGCTTAAATAGTGCTGGAGATATTTTTGCTTCTCTTATGACTTTTATCGGCAATAAAATTTCAAGTGTTCCTCAAGACGAAACTCACAATTTTGGTCATGGAAAAGCAGAATATATATTCTCTATGTTTATTGGTATTTCTATGTTTATTCTAAGTACAAAGCTACTTTATGATGCTATACATACATTGATATTTGGTAGTCAATTAGTATTTTCTTGGCTTTTAGTAATAGTATGTATTATAACTATTATTACCAAATTATTTTTGTATTTATATACCAAAAAATATGCTAAAAAGTTTAATAATATTCTATTAAATGCAAATATGAACGATCACAGAAATGACTGTATTGTTACATCTTTTACTTTAATTGCCGTCTTACTAAGCCGAAATAATATCTTTTGGTTTGATAGTTTAACATGTATCGCTATCTCTTTATGGATCGGTTATACAGGGATAAAATTTTTTATTGAAAGTTATAATGTTTTAATGGATATATCTGTTGATTCTAAAACAAAGGATTTGATCTTGGATATAGTAAACTCTTATTCAGATGTAAAAAAAGTAAAAAGCGTTACATCTGCACCTGTTGGCTATAAATACATAATTGTTATTGTTATTTCAGTTGATGGAAATATGTCTACATTTGATAGTCATGCATTGGCAGATGAAATTGAACTTAGTGTTTCTAAATTAGAAAAAGTATATAAAACTATTGTACATGTAGAACCTATTTAGTACGTAATATAACTTAAAAAGGAATGTTTACTTTAATAAAAACATTCCTTTTTCTCTCTAGTTTTACTCTATTAATTTGTCTTTTATTATTTTCTTAAAATTAACTTTTCTTTTAAACTTAATTTAAATTTTTTAGGATCATCTATATCAATTCTTTTGTTATCTATAGCAAGCTCTGGATTTATAGATGTTATTTCTTGTGTTTTTTCTTCTCCTATAATTAATTCAATTTCTTCTAAAGATTCTTTTATATGTGGATATACCGAACCTGGTCTATGCACATCACTACCTAAAAAATGAACCATATCGTTTTCTAGTAATTTTTTTACTATTAATTTAGCTTTTTCCCCGTAACGACCTAATATACTTCCATAGTTTGATTGCATTAAAACTCCTTTTTGTATTAAATCATATACAAGTTCTGGATTTTTTTGTATAAAAGCATATCTTTCTGGATGTGCTAAAACAGGTATACATTCTGCATCTTGTATATCATATATACATCCATACAAATTCATTGGTTTTGTATTCATAGGATATTCAAAAAGTATGTATTTTGAATTATTTATACTAGAAGCCTTTGCATCTTCTAATAAGGAAATAATATTGTTACTTGCATAAATTTCGCTTCCTAAATATAATTTTAAGTTAATATCTTTTTTATGTAAATTCTCTGATATTGCATTTAACCATGTTTCCCTTTTGGCTACTGTTTCTTCATAATATCCCTCCATATAATGTGAAGTAGATATTACAGCATCAAATCCTGCATCAGCTGCTTCTTTTAGTAATTTAAATGTTTCTTCAATACTTTTAGAACCATCATCAACATTTGGGAGAATATGTGTATGAAAATCGATCATTTATTTTACCTCTTTTATCAGAAAAAACCTTAATCTTTATTTTCTTGTTCTAAATAATCATTTATTTGTTTTAGTATATCTTCTTTTTGTTCTCTTGGTATATTTTTATCATTATTTTTTTGGGTAATATTTTTAGTTTTCATCTTATTTCTCATAGTTTCTTCTTGCTCTGTTTTTTCATTATCTTCTTTTATCATTTTTTCTATTTCTTGCATTTTAGCTACATCTTCTGATTCTTTTGGCTTTTTTTCGTTTTTTTGTTTTGGAGCTTTTTTCTTATTCTGGTTTTTCTCTTCACCATAATAGTAATATCTTTCACCAAATTTTTTAGCTGATACTGGAACTTTATTAACTATTATTCCTGCAATTTTTCCATTTACATTTTGAATATTTTTAATAACTCTTTTTAATGCTTCCTTTTTAGTTACTTTATGTGCTGTTACTATTATTGTAGAATCTACAAGTCTAGATAATATTACAGAATCTGTAACTAATTCACTTGGTGTTCCATCTATTATTACTATATCACATAATGTTTTTAATTTTGTTAATAGATCCATCATTTCTGTTGATACCAAAAGTTCAGATGGATTTGGTGGTACTGTTCCTGCTGCCATTACATATAAATTATCTATTTCTGTTGCTTGTATGTAATTTAATATGTTATCATCTCCACCAGTTCCCTCACGTGATAAATAGTCTGAAAGTCCTGGTTTTGGTGACAATCCCATTATTGCATACTGTCTACCTCTTCTCATGTCTGAATCTACTATAACTACTTTCTTTCCAGCTTGTGCAAATGTAACTGCAAGGTTTGTTGATATCCAGCTTTTTCCTTCTCCAGGTGAGGTTGATGTTACAAGTAATACTTGTAATTTTTTGTTAGCATTCATAAATTGAATATTAGTTCTTAATGTTCTAAATATTTCAGATATAGGTGATTTAGGATTTCTATATGCTACTACTTCTTTTTTCATTTGTTCTTACCTCCCTTTAAATTACCAAAGTTCTCTATATATGGAATCGACACAAGTACTGGTATATTAAATTCTTTTTCTACATCCTCTGCCGTCTTTACAGTCGTGTCTAGCATATTTGCTATTAATACATATCCTACAGCAATCACCACACCAACAAATGCAAATATAAGTATATCTTTAGCATGATGTATATTTGAAGGCTCACTCTCTACCTCTGCCTCATCAACAACATAAAGGTTATTGATATTATAAATTTCAGGAACCACTTCTGAGAATACTTTTACAATTTCATTTGCTATTTTTGCAGCATATGCTGCATTTTCATTTGTTACTGTTAGTTCTATTATATCTGTATCCTCTTTGCTTGAAACAGTAATGCTCTTTTTTAAACTTTCTTCTGTTACATCAATACCTAAATTTGTAATTACTTGTCTTAGAACTTTACTACTTTCTATTAAATCACGATATGTTGGTACTAACTTTGAGTTTAATGTTACATCTGTTGTTGTAATTGCATTTGTATAAGTTCCCGATGTTCCTTCTGCTCCTGTTAAAACAAATTTTGTTAATGATGTGTACTTAGGAGTAACAAATCCTAATGTATAAATAACTCCTATACCAGTAGCTATTAATACTATCACTAGCATTTGCCATATTTTGCTCCAAAACAAGTCTAATAATTCTTTTAAATCTAATTCTTCCATTTATATATTTTCCCTCCAATTAGTTTTCTGGTGTATATGGTTCTTTCATCCTATTTGCTTTTCTTATACTCTTTATTATACTATAAATTAAAATGAATATTATACCCAAAACAAGCAATACCATTCCATATGTATTTACAGTACCTAATATTTCTGTTAAAATTTTTCTTATTACAATAGATACAGGGTTATTTAAAATTGTTATATCTCCAATTCTAACTTTTGAACCTATATAATTTTTAGCAAGTAATAAAAGTGTTCCATCTACTGTTAATGCAACTCCGAGTCTTGCTAATACTCTATATACTCGTCTAATTGTTAGCAAAGCTATTAATACTATACATACTAATGTAGCAATTAATAAAACTTTTTTTACGGTGTTTATATATTTCATTACAGTATGGTAAGCCGAATTTATTTGGTTCTCATAATTAGTATGTAAAATTGTATCTTTATATTCATTGCATATTGTTTCTATAAAGCTTTCTACAGCCTTTTCTTCAGTTGCTGTCATGTTTCTTCCAAGTGAAGTAACTATATTTTGTCTTAAGTTATTTGCAATTTCTTCTGTTGAAATTGTTTCATTAAGACCTGCGAATATATTATGGAGTATTGTTTTTGTATCTTTTTCTATTTTTTCTTTTGTTAGAATATTGTTTAATACTTCTTCATCTAATCCTGATTGATTTATATAATTTTCAAAGTTTTCCCCTGCGCTTTCATATATTTTATTGTAATAATCTTCTTCATCTAATTTAGATAAAACATAGGTTTCATTAAGTATAGTAGAGGAAAATATTTTTATTAAAACAAGTGAAAGTAGGATTAGCGCTAATATTAAAGCTAATATGTATTGTAATATTGTTTTTAATTTTTTCATCTTTTCCTCCCTTTTATTTTTCTAATTCTGCATATACAACATATCTTTGTGTTGCATAACCTATATTATTAAATGGATAACATGTGTATACCATTAATATTTCTTTTTCTTTTTGAATTGGAATTTTGTCAACTTCTTTTTCATTTATTAATTGCATATCATATATTTTGTAATTAAATTCTCCATATGAAGTTGTAACTGTGATTTCATTTCCAATTTGTAGTTCTGAAAATCTTCTGAAAACTTTTTTAGAATTATGTCCCATGTAAACTATAGAACCGCCTTCTCCTGGAAAATAACTTCCACTTGAATGACCGACTCCGTTTTTCAATATATCTAAAGAGTCTCCAAAGTATATTGGAAGGTCAACATCGATTTTTGGTATCTTTATTGTTCCATATTTTGTTCCATATTCTGGATAGTTTTGTATTTTATTATTTTCATCTATAACAGTTTCTACATTTTTCTTCTCACTAATATCTATTGATACTTTACTTATTAATGAAATGGCATCTTCTATTCTAGCCCCAAATAAAAAATAGCCTATAATTAAAATACCAACAGTAAAAATCAAAGCAACTATTAATTCTTTAATAGTTGCTTTAATTGTGTCTCCTAATAAATTAAACTTATTCATTAGCTATTTTCTTTCTAGCTACAACTAAAGCTAGGGCTATAACAGCTATTGAAGAAATAATTAATGCTAAATTATTATTTCCAGTATAAGCAAGTGTTCCGCCACTTTTACCAACACTTTCAATTAGTTTACCATCTTTGTATACATCTACACGTCCGTTTTTTATTACTAACTCAACGTTTAATATATCTGCAACGGTATAAGCTAAAGAACGTATTTCAGCTTTTTTGTCTTCTGTCAATTGAGAATAGTCTGTAACACCTGCTTTTTCCATAATATTAACTGCTTTTTGTACATTAGCAACAATTGATTCAGCTTCTGGATCTGTTACTGGATAATCATTTAAGTATCTCTCAGCTTTTAGCTTATCAGATGATGTCATTCCATATTTTGAACACATACTATAAACTGTGCTTGCTAAATCTGCATTTGTTACAGCGTTTACTCCTGTTACTGACATTATTATTAACATTACTGCTATAACTGAAATTGTTAATATTTTTTTCATTTTAAAACCTCCTTTTCAAAACTGAATTTATTATAGCATTTAAATTTTATTTATGCAATAGTTTTTTTTATTTTTTTTTTATTTTTTTTTTATTTTTTTTGCTTTTATTTTAGATATACTTCCAACATTTCTATTATTTCATAAATCATGCTTCCTGGAGCTATTTTAGAGGGAGCTTTTCCGACTATTTTCTTCTATAATTTTTTTTGCCCTTATTATCGCCTGTTCTTGAAATTTTTCAATTTTTTTATATATTTCGACATCATTTTTCTTGTATTCCTTGGCAATATTATTTTTTTTATATATTCTTCTCTCTTTAAATCTACTTTTAAATCCATAAAATGTAATAAAAACCATACTTCTATACATTGATTTGACCATAAAGCATGATACTTTATTTCACTTTCTTTGTTTAAATCATCTATTTTATATACCGTATTGTCAAAATCATCTTCGTTAAAGTCGTCTTTATCATATACTAGCCATATATGTTGATAATCTTGTAATGAATTTTTTATAATTTTCTTAGCTTGTTCTAATAATTTTAGTCTTCCTTTCCCAGATGGTATTATTTCAATATTTATTCTTTCTCTATAATTATTATTTATTCTCTGTTTTATTTCTTGAAAATAATTAGGTTCTGTTTTTGTCCCTTCGCATAATATTAGATGTCTTTCTGGTGCTATTAGTTTTGTTTTATTTCTTTTCTTCTTATACCAATCCATCTTGTCCTTTTTACTTGAAATAGACATATTAATTATTCTCCCATTTAAGAATTTTTTGTAAGTAAGGATCTGCTCCATATCTTCCTTCAATATATTGTTTATTAAATGCTGCTGTAGCCCTTATGTGTTCTCCATTTGTATCTCTTATTTCATATAGCGAATATAATTCACTTATATCTTCTGAATTTTTTGAAGCAAATAATATTTCATCTCTTCTATATACATCTTTGTTCATTGTTGTTAAATCATGTGAAGAAATTAAAAGTTGTGCTCCCTTTTTGTTTATTTCTTTATTCTTATATAATTCAATTATATATTTAATTAATTTCGGATGTAATTTGGCATCCATCTCGTCTACTATAGTTAAACTTCCACTTTTTAAGCTCAAAATTATAGTTGGTAATAATGCAAATAGTTTTACTGTCCCTCCAGACTCTTCCCATATATTTAATTCATATTCCTTATCTTTCACAGTGTGTTTAGTGAATATTTTATATTCTTTTTTTAGAGATTCCATTTTCTCTATTCTGTAATCTGATATATCTATGTCCATATTACATAATAAATTTATAAACTCTTTTTTAAAATTTCCTTCTTGAATGTCACACATATAACTAAGAAAATAACTTTCAAAATCATCACTTCCACAGTCAATTACTGCTGTATTCAAAAAGAAACTCGTTGCTAGTTTTATGATTTTTATGTCATATGAAATTTCCAAAAATGATAAAAATGGTATATTTATATTATTGTTTGTTTTTACTTTTTCCTTTTTTAACTCTGTTCCTAAATTAATGTCATTTTTTTCTCTTATAAATATTTTAGTTGGTCTTTTAGCATTTTTCTTCATTACAAATAAACTTTCATTTATTATTTGTTCCTCTAAATAAGAAATATTATATTTAAACTGTAAATCATCTACAATATAATAAACCTCAAAATCAGTTGTTTCATCTTTATTAGAAAATTTATATGGAGTAACTTTAGGTGTCATCGTTTTTGTACTAGATTTTACAGATAATATAGGAGTTACTATCATTCCTATCATACAAACCATTGCCTCTAATGCATTACTTTTTCCTCCAGCATTTGGTCCATATATTGCTGTTATAGGTAAATACTTCTTGTTATCTTTTTCGTTTTTTATCAATGTTTCTCCAAATTCTTCTATATTTTCAGCTTGCATTTCTATTGTGGTTTCATCTTTATAAGACTTATAATTTTTAAAGGTAAACTGACATAACATTTTTCTTTTCCCCCTTATTCCTATCTAATTATACTATAGTATATAAATTTTTTCAAGTTTTATTTGTTGTTTGCGTATGTTTTTTTCTTATTTCAAGTCAAAACATTTTAAATTTATTGTTTATATATTTACTTTATTATATTATTTAATTTATACAAAAGGGTTATAAGCATATATCACCTTTTCCATATCTCATTAATTTAATTTTTTTATTTTACTAAAAAATGCGTTGCATATCTTTTTTCTATATTATCTTGACCAGATTTTGAAAATTGTAGTTTTACTTTGCCTTTGCCATATTTTTTATAATATGTAAAACTTTCTTTTAAGCCAAGCTGTTTTGAATATCTACATATTTCTTCTATTATTTTAGATAGTTTATTTAAATTTCCTTTGCATACTTTTTCTAAATATAGCACTTCTCCTTTTCTCCATCTTTCATAATCTAATTTATCTAAAATTCCTATATCCATAAAAGTATTTACTATTGATACAAATCCATTTTCTTTTATTTGATTATCTACTGATTTTTCAATTTTTCCCGCTAATTCTTCTTTCATATAATTTACTAATCCTCTTCAATTTTATCTATTTTTTTCCCATTTATCATGTAATTTTTGATATTTTTCTTGCTTTTCTTTGTTTCCAATCTTTTTATAATGATCTATTAAGCTACAATATCCCATATCTGTAAAAAGAATATGATTATTTTTTTCTGCTAGTTCTATTACTTCTGCTAGCTTATTAATATCAGGTTCATCATACATATACCAATTTTGCATACACATATATGCTTCGTCTTCATCTGGATTCTCCTTTATAAATTCTAGCATTAGTCGTCTAGCTTCTTTTTCATCTCCCATTTGCATATAACAATCTGCAAGTTCTATTTTATTTTTTCTTTCAAACTCTTCATCTAGTTTTAAGTTTTTTTGAATTTGTTTAATAACCTGGATTTCTATTTCATTAGCTTCTCTATCAAAATTTCTATAAAATTGTAAATTTGATATATAGCTTTCAATTTTCATACTTGCTGTATCTTCTATTCTAAAAAATTTTTCATCAATCTTTTTAATTTCTTTTATATTTTCTTCTTTTGCTATTTCTATAATTAAGTCTAAAATTCCTTGATAATATTCTATAACTTCTTTATCGTAATTATTTAATTTTTGCATTTTATTTGGGGTAAAACATGGTGTTGTATCTAAAAAAGTTTCTTCAATTTTTCTATCAAGCTCCACTATTTTATCTACTTTAACATTTTTCATAATTAATTCCTACTTTCATTTTTTTATTTATCTAATTAATATTTTTTAACAGTTTTAATATCTTAAATCAACCATTTATTAATAAATTTTGAGCAATTCCCCTAATGGTTTATGTTCTTGTATTCTCTCTATTGCGGCAGCAAAAGTTGGAGCGATAGAAAGTATTTTTATTTTATCTATTTGTTTTTCTTTTGGTACTGGAACTGTATTTGTTATTATCATTTCTTTTATTGGGGAATTTTGTATTTTTTCTACTGCTTGACCAGATAAAATTCCATGTGTACAACATGCATATATATTTCTTGCACCAGATTTTTCCAAAATTTTTGCAGTTTCTATCATTGAACCTGCTGTATCTACTTCATCATCAAATATTATTGTGTTTTTGTCTTTTACATCTCCAATTACTGTTGATGCTATTGCCTTATCATCATTTCCATCTCTTCTTTTATCTATTAATGCTATTGGACAACCAAAATATTTTGAGTATTTATAAGCTTTTTTTGAGCTTCCTGCATCTGTTGCAACAATTACCATATCATCTAACTTTTTCTCTTTTATGTAATCTTGTAATAAGTTTTGAGCTGATAATCTATCGCAGTTTATATTGAAATATGCTTGTATTGCTGCATTATGCAAATCACATGTTATTACTCTTGTTGCTCCTGCTGCTTCTATAAGCTCAGCCATCAATTTTGCAGTGACTGGTACTCTTGGCTGATCTTTTTTATCTGATCTTGAGTAAATGTAATATGGTAATACTGCTGTTATTGTTTGAGCAGCAGCTCTTTTTAAAGCATCTATCGTAATAAGTAAGTCCATAACTCTTTCATTTACAGGTGGTTTAGTTGTTTGCACAACATATACATCTTGTCCCCTTACCGTTTCTAATATTTGCACAAAGCTATTGTCATTTGAAAATTTTTGGTATTTTGCCTTTCCCATTTCTAAATGTAATGTTTCACATATTTCTCCAGTAAATTCTTCAGCTGTTGGACATGAAAATATTTTTATATTTTTCATTTTTTCCCATCCTTTCTTGGTTATAACATAATCTCTTGCTACTGTCTTTTTTACTATGTCATATTTTTTTGTTATCTTATATTTTACATATTTATTGTAATATATTAATTTTCTTTTTTCAATGCCTAGAAATGTATTTTTTATTTTTTTAGGATATGCAAGAATTATTTGTAGATTTATAAAGGAAAATATGAACCAATACAAATAGATTAAATCTAAAATGGAAAGGATAATAGAACAATTATAGAAATTAATTTTAGTCAACAAAATAATAAAAAAGTAAACCTCTTTAAATTAGCTTGCTTAGATGGTATAATATTTACCAATAAAGCGCTCTATGGCGCACGTAGTCTATGCTACACTTAAAAATTAGAACTTCAAGCTTAGTTCTTGTTTACATAAGCATAACTAATTAAAGAGATTTACTAATTAATATAATAC
>CAZUHD010000038.1:0-15652 GCA_964620415.1 uncultured Clostridium sp. | reverse complement strand
TCTTTCCATTTCTATCACCAAATAGATTTTACTTTATTTCTGCTTATTTTTCAACATCATATATATTACAGAATTGTTACAAAAATTTCAAGATTTATTAAATTGCCGTGATAAAAAATTAATAAAAAATAGCAGGAAAAATCTTGCTATTTTTTTTTGTTTATTGTACAATGTTTTCATTAAAAGAAGGTGAGAAAATTGGAAAATAGCAAAGCTTCAAAAAAAGCTAATAGCAAAAATAGTGCAAAAACTAGAAAACATGGTAAAAAAGAGAAAAAGAAAAAATATAGAAAAAATTTAATTACTGTTTTTACAATTACGATATTAATTGTAGGAATTATAATTTTTGCACTAACAACACCAATTTTTAGTACTGAGGAGATAAGAGTAGAAGGAAATAATAAAATTTCTACTGAAACAATTTTAAGTTTATCAGAAATAACAACTGGAGAAAATTTATTTAAAATAAATAAATCTCATGTCATTTCTAATATAAAAAGTAATAAATATATAGATAAAGTAACATTAACAAGAAAGTTACCAAATACAATAATACTTCAAGTGGAAGAAAGGACTGTCAAATATCAAATAAATTTAATAAATAGTTATGCTTATATTGATAAAAATGGATATATACTAGAGAATCCAACTGTAAAGGCAGAAGTACCTGTAATAGTAGGATTCGAAATAAATGAAAATGAGATGTTAAATAAAGAAAGATTGGAACAAAATGATTTAAGTAAATTAAATGATATATCTCAAATTATGGAAGCCTCAGAATCAATACAAATTGATAATTTAATAACAGAAATAAATACAGAAACTAAGGATGATTATATCTTAATTTTAGAAAGTAAAAATAAAAGAATATATATAGGAAATACAACAAATTTGACAAATAAAATGTTATATGTACAAAAGATTTTACAAAATGAAGAAGGAAAATCTGGAATAATCTTTGTAAATGGAGATATAAGTGCAGGATTTAAACCTTATTTTAGAGAGGATGTTTAAAAAGATAACTGAAAGGAGATTTGTGCAATGAACAAAAAGACAGAAGCAATTATTCTTATGGTAATGTGTTTCATATTATGTATGGCAATAGCAGTACAAATAAATACCGTAAATAATAATGGAACTACAAATTCTTCAAATTCAAGAGAAAGTGATTTGAAGACACAGGTTCTAAAACTAAAAGAAAGATATGAACAGCAATATGAAGAACTTCAAAAAGTAACAAGAGAGTTAGAAGAAGCAAGACAGCAGGCAACAAGCAATAACAGTGAACTAGAAGAACTTGAAAATAAAATAAAAAGAGATAATTTATTACTAGGAAATACTGACGTGTCAGGGGAGGGAATTGTAATTAGCCTTGAAGATGGAAAAGGAGATCCCCAAGCGGTAGATTCTAGTGGATATATTATTCATGCAGAAAATGTTATTCAAGTTGTGAATGAATTAAAAAATGCAGGAGCAGAAGCAATTTCAGTTAACGGAGAAAGGGTAGTAAATACATCAGCAATATCATGTGATGGAAATATAATTATAGTAAATGGAAAGAAAATAAGCTTACCAATAGAAATATCAGCAATAGGATTCCCAGCAACACTTTCAACATTAAATAGAGCAGGTGGAACATTAGAAGTATTTACACGAGATGGGAAGGTAGTTAATGTAAAGAAACCAGATATTATTCAAATACCTAAATTTACAGGAGTGTATAATTTTAAATATATGAAAAGTGAAGAATAATGGTTTATAGGTAAATCCTTAAAAAAACCTAAATAAATTATATAAGGAATAGTGTTATGGAAAAAAGAGGCAAAATAGTAATGACAATTACAATTCGGAATAATGTGTTTTTTATTAGTAATGACAATATTTATGCAATTTAGAATAGTACAAAAAACAGAAGAAACAAATATGGATATGATGCGAGAAACCGAACTTCGTCAAGAACTTGCAAATTGGAAAAACAAATATGATGAAACAAAAGCAAAATATGATGAAACTTTAGAAACATTAGCATCATATAAAGAAGAAAGCACAGCAGAAAGTAAGACAAGAGAAACTTTAGAAAATGAATTATTTACATTAGAAGAAGCTCTTGGAAGAACTGACGTTGAAGGGGAAGGGGTAATAATTACATTATCTCAAAAAACACCAGAAGAGCTTGGAGAACTAGAAGATGTATGGCCTATAACTGCACAAGATTTAACTTATATTGTAAATTATTTAAAAGATGCAGGTGCAGAAGCAATATCAATTAATGGAGAAAGAATTGTAAGTACAACATATATTGTAGATGTAGGAGAATTAGGGAAAAACATAAAAATAAATAGTAAATACTTAAGAGATAATACTTATACAATAAAAGCAATAGGAAATAGTACATATTTAGAAAGTAGTATATTCGGAAAAGGCGGATATGCTGAACAGTTTAATACATCAGGAATTAAAGCTACAAGTGAAAAGTCAAATAAGGTTTATATCTCTGCATATAGTGGGGAATTTGAAACAAAATATATGGAGGAGGCACAAGAACAATGATATTTATAGCAATTTTAATAGGATGTATTTTAGGAGCAATAGTTGGAATTAATGTACCAACTATATCATATACTTACTCAAACTATTTAGCAATAGCAATTATTGCAGCATTGGATTCAGTTTTTGGTGGAATAGCTGGAATATTAAAAAAAGAATTTAACATAAAAGTATTTATTTCAGGATTTTTTTGCAATAGTTTGCTTTCAATAGCACTTACGTTTTTAGGAAATAAATTAGATGTAGACATATATTTAGCAGCTATTGTAGTTTTTGTGGGAAGGATGTTTATTAATTTAACAATCATAAGAAAACATTATGTAGATTTATGGTCTGCAAAGTTCCAAGCATATAAAATTAAGAAAGCAAGCAATAGACAAGAAAAACAGCTGTAAGGCTACATAATACTGTAGTGTAGTATTACAAAAATATTACAAAAATATTGCAAAAATATAACAAATTCTATTGACATTTGTCTGAAAATGTAATATATATAAACCTAGAAAATTTAATTTGAAAATATGGAGGAAGTATCTTGGCAATAGGCGATATTATAGTGGGCATAGACATTGGAACAACCAAAGTTTGCTTGACAACTGGTGAAGTAAACAATTTTGGACAAATCGAAGTAATGTGTTGTACCTCACAAAATTGTAATGGATTAAAAAAAGGCAAGATAGTTAATGAAGATGAAATAAGTTATAGTATTTCCAAAACTATCAAGCAAACAGAAGAAGAAACTGGTTTAAAGATAAATTCCGCTTATGTAACTATTCCAGGAAGATATGTAACAATAGTTCAAAACAGTGTATGTAAAGAAGTCAAAGATAAATTTGTTGGTATTTCGCGGAAGAGATTTGCAAAATGCTATAATGCAAGTAAAAGATATTGAAATACCAGATAATAAAGTATTAATAGATATAGACATAAATGAAATAATCCTAGATAACGGTAAAATAGTAACAGATCCTATAGGCAATTTTTCATCATCATTTACTGTAACTGCTCAGGTATTGCTGGGAGATAAAGAATATGTAAGAAAGCTAACAAGTATTTTCAGAAAAGCAGGGATAGAAATTGATGGTATAATTCCTGTAACACTTGCAGAAAGAAATTTAGTGTTAGACAAAAATGAACTTTTTGATAATGTGATGTTATTAGATGTTGGAGCTGAAAATACTGATATTGGAGTATTTGAAGGAAATGTATTTAAATATACTAATACAATTACATTAGGGGGAGATATTATTACAAAAGATATTGCTATTGTGTTAGGAATTGATGAATCTGAAGCAGAAAAATTAAAAAGACAATATGGATTAGCTTTAAAGTCATTTATAGATAATGACAATGAAATTGTACTAAATACTTGTAAAGATGAATCCAAAAGCAAAATAATAAAAAGTTCAGAACTAATTGAAATAATGGAAGCAAGAATTGAAGAGATATTTTCCATAATAAATAAAGATATAACTAATCAAGGATTAAAATCTAAGATTAATAATGTAATACTTACAGGGCAAGGAATCATTAATATAAATAAAAGTGATGTAGCAGGGAAAATAGTATTAAACATTCCAGTAAAAATATCTACGGGAAGAGCAGTTGTTACAGTAAAACCAGAATTTAGGACAAGTTATGCTCTAATTAGATACATAGCAGCAAGACCTTTTACCAAATCGGTATCAAGCAAAATAGATACAAATTCAAAAGAGAATTTTTGGAAAAATATTATTTCCAGAGTAAAAGAATTTTTTTATAGTTAAGTTATTTGATAAAATTAAATGTGTAAATAACTAGTACAACTAGAACTAAGTTGTATGCAGATTTATTAAGGAGGAATTTTAAATTATGATGGATTATGATGATAATGCAAACGTATCAATGATGGATGGAGCAGCTACTATAAAGGTAATAGGTGTAGGTGGAGCTGGAAATAATGCGGTAAATAGAATGTTAGATTTAGGAATAAAAAATGTAGACTTTATTGCTATAAATACTGATAGACAAGCATTACAAAAATCTAAAGCAAGTACAAAAATTCAAATTGGAGAAAAAATAACAAGAGGACTTGGAGCAGGAGCTAATCCAGATATTGGAGCACAATCAGCAGAAGAGAGCAAAACAGAAATTTCAGAAGCTCTAAGAGGAGCAGATATGGTATTTGTAACTTGTGGAATGGGAGGAGGAACTGGAACAGGAGCAGCACCAATAGTTGCAGGATTAGCAAAAGAAATGGGAATTTTAACAATAGGAGTTGTAACAAAACCATTTACATTTGAAGGCAAAAAGCGTTTAGCTCAAGCAGAACGTGGTATAGAAAGCTTAAAATCAAAAGTAGATACATTGATAGTAATACCAAATGACAAATTACTTCAAATAATAGATAGAAAAACTTCAATGACAGAAGCATTTTTAATGGCAGATGATATTTTAAGACAAGGTGTACAAGGTATATCAGACTTAATTACAGTAACAGGTACTGTAAATTTAGACTTTGCAGATGTTAAAACAATAATGTTGAATACTGGTATGGCGCATATGGGTACAGGTTATGCTTCAGGAGAAAATAAAGCGGAAGATGCCGCAAAAGAAGCCATCCAAAGTCCATTACTTGAAACATCTATAGAAGGTGCAAGAGGAGTAATTATAAATATTACAGGGGGAGAAGATTTAGGTTTACAAGAAGTAAATACGGCAGCAGAATTAATCCAACGCAGTGTTGATCCAGAAGCAAACATAATCTTTGGTACAGTAATTGATCCAAATATGTCAGATTCAATTAAAATAACAGTTATAGCAACAGGATTTGAAGAACCAGATGAAATGAAACAGAGATTAGATGTAGTAAATAATACAGGTCCAAAACCTTGGGAAAAAAAAGTAACATCAATTCCATCTACTCGGAGATTTAAATACTCCTCAAAGTGATTTGGATATTCCATCATTTTTAAGAAAAAATAAAAACAAAAATTAAAAAATAAAAAACAGCAAAGAACTTACATAAATTAAAGAGGGTGTCCTAAAATAGGAATCCGAAAGCAAAAATTCCAGTGAGAAATCGCTGGAATTTTTGTGTATAAAATTTTAATTATTTTTTTGTTATTTAAAAACAGATTTCCCCCAACTGTTGGCTCACTACCTTTAGTCATTTTAGGTAATCCTGAAAGATTATTATTACTTCTATTAATTATCCAAATGTTAGGAGCAAAAATCAAATAGGCATTTATAAAATCGACCTTCTTTTCTTGACCATTGCTAAATATAATTTTTTTTATTTTCTAAATGTTTGTTAGTAAAACCCACTATTACATAATATACCATTGCCTTATCACTTGTTTCACTTTTCCATTCAATAAATTCAGCAGGATTTTGAATACCATAAATCTCTGTTAATAACTGAATCCAAAATTGTTGACTTTGACTTTTTTCATAACCTTTATCTTTCCAAAATTCCGCAAAATTTTTTGCTTTATTTTTTGTTCCTTATCAGTCATAATCATTCCTCCGTATCATTACTTTGTTTTAATTTCTTCTTAGAAGTATCACTTAACTGTTTTTCTTTATCTAATTTATTATCATCTACATATTTATAATTCAATGCATTTTCTTTGCTAATAACTGATTTTCCAAGTTCCTTTTCTAAATTATCTCGTGTGTTTTTGGCAATTCTTCCACCACGTTTTGCCATTTCTCTATTTTCTTTTAAACCATAAGGTTTATGTTCTTTCACAAGTTCTCTTGTTGCAATTTCTCCTAAATCTGTTAATGTAACTTCTATATCAGTCATATTATCTCTTAAGGATTCTTTCCTTAAACCTTTATATTCTTTGTATTGTGAAGCTTTCATTCCAGACCATTCTTGATATATTTCATTTGTAAGTATTCCATATTCATAATTTTTTGCTATTCCACTTTCTTTCCAAACGTCGGTCAATTTAAATCTATCAACAATACCTGTTAATCTACTTTTTATCCATTTGTCGTCATATCCACGACTTCTATAATATTCAACTGCTCTGGTTACGGCAATTTCTGGGTCAAATACTTCGTCAATTCTTTCTTTTCCTAAGTTAGCCAACCAAAGTTTAAAAGGCTCTGCTTTTGGACTTGGTACAGACTCTATTAATCTTAAAATTCCTTTTGTATCTAATGTATCTGTACTATAAAATTTTCCATCTGTCGATTTTAATTTCATCTGTCGACATTTTGTCGATAACTCACTTCTTTCTTTTTCTTTCATTCTCTTCTTTAATCTATACCAATAATCTTTTGCATCAGTGCTCTCTGTTAAAGCTCTAATTACATCCACTACACTAAAGTAATATTCTTCTTTTTCTGCATCCCAAACACTTCTTATTTCTTTTCCTTCAAAAAGATTTGAAATTGTTTCTAATTTATTATTTTCCATTTATAAAATCAACCCCTTTCAATTTTTTATCATAGACGAGTTATATCAAAAAATTCCAGTTTTTTCAATCAAATTTCTATTGACCTTCTATTGACGTTTACATAAGAGTATATATAATAGATGTATTTTATAATACACTGAAAAATTAAATAAAAATGACTCACATAAATGGGTTACTTGAAGTATGTTAATGTCAATATAAGAATGTAAATTTTTTTATTGTGTCCACATTTATGGGTATATTATATCGATAATCACTACCTATTTTAGTTTCATGAGTAAGCATTTTTAGATGTATAAAAAGCCATCCTATTTGCCATACCATTAAATTTTCTTGCTTGCATTTCCAAATCTACATCTTCTCCATCGTTAATTATTGCTCTTACATCTAATGCACTATTTTTACCGTCAATATATTCACCTAGAAGGTTTTTGTTTGCATCTAGATTTATATTATTTATATCTCTTTTTAATATCAGGGATAAGAAGTGGCTGGTTATTTCTGAATTTTCAGGACTACCAAATATTTTTTGAAAAACAAGATCGTCTTTTAAATCTAATTTCTTGTTATAATTATTTTTATAATTATTTTTTTTCATAAAATTTCTCCTAATTATTAATACGGAGTTTAATTTTTTTTTAAAATTTTAAAATTACAAAGAATAAAATTTAGAAATTAATTTTCTTTGAAATAAAACTAATTAAAATTTGTTTATATTTTAATATCATTTTAGCTATTTGTCAACAAAAATCGTCATACAAAATTCGACCTTTTTCGTACGTAAATTTAAGCTTAAAAATTTAAAATAATATTAACAAAATGACCGAAAAATTAATAGTTTTAGCAAAAATTTATCGACAAAAAAAAGACAAAACCTGATAAAAAATTACATTGAACTGTAACAAAATTTACTAAATTAATGCACGAAAACACCAGGGTCATTTCATCATTTATTACAATTTTGTAACATTTCTAAAAAAATGCTTAAATATCAATCGCTGCGTATCATCTTAATTATGTTAATTGCTTTACGTTATTAAATAAAATATAAAATTTATTAATTATAAAAGTATTGAAAACTCAATGGTTAAATTCAAATATTACAATTTTGTAATAATCGGTGAAATTACTCTGCGAAAACACAAACAAGTGTTTACAAAATACAAAAATAATGATATACTTAAGTTATAAATAAAATATGGAGGAAAAAATTTTGAGTATTTATTGTTGTATAGATTTAAAAAGTTTTTATGCTTCTGTTGAATGTACTGAACTTGGATTAGACCCTTTAAGAACTAATTTAGTTGTTGCAGATAAAACAAGAACTGAAAAGACGATTTGCCTTGCAGTTAGCCCTTCTTTAAAAGCTTATGGAATTCCTGGAAGAGCAAGATTGTTTGATGTAATACAAAAGGTAAAAGAAATAAATGTATATAGAAGATTTAAAACTAAAAATCATGAATTTGTAGGTTCATCTTATGATGATATAGAACTAAAAAATAACCCTAACTTAGAATTAGATTATATTATTGCATGCCCTAGGATGGCAAAATATATGGAATATAGTACATTTATTTATAATATCTATTTAAAATATGTTTCTCCAGAAGATATATTTCCATATTCAATTGATGAAGTATTTATTGATATAACTAATTATTTAAAAACAGCTAAAATGACACCAAGACAAATGGTAACTGCGATGATTCTAGATGTATTTAATTCAACAGGAATAACTGCAACGGCAGGAATTGGAACTAATATGTATTTAGCAAAAATAGCAATGGATGTGGTAGCAAAACATGTAAAAAATGACAAGCAGGGTGTTAGAATTGCTGAACTTGATGAAATGACATATAGGAAGCTATTATGGAGTCATAGACCTCTTACAGATTTTTGGAGAGTAGGAAGCGCATATAGAAAAAAGTTAGAAGAAAATAATATGTTTACAATGGGAGATATTGCAAGATGTTCTATTAAAAATGAAGATTTACTTTATAAATTATTTGGGGTAAATGCAGAATTATTAATTGATCACAGCTGGGGATATGAACCTTGTACAATGAAGGATGTGAAGAACTTTAAGCCTGAAACAAATAGTTTAACTTCAGGACAAGTGCTACATTGTCCTTATGATTATGAGCAAACTAAGTTAATTGTAAAAGAGATGACTGATTTATTGGTTTTGGATTTAGTTGATAAAAATTTAGTTACAGATCAAATTGTTTTAACAATTGGATATGACACAATTAACTTAACAAATCCAAAAATAAGAAATTCTTATAATGGAGAAATAACAACTGATAGATATGGAAGGAAAATACCAAAACATGCACATGGAACTATTAATTTGAAGCAAAAAACATCTTCTACTAAAATTATTATGGAAGCAACAGAAGAACTATATGATAGAATTATAAATAAGAATTTACTTGTTAGAAGGATTAATGTTGTGGCAAATAATTTAGTTTGTAAAACAGACTTGCAGGAAAAAAGACAAAATGAACAAATTAGTCTATTTGTAGATTATAAAAAAGAAGAACAAGACAAGAAGAAGCTCCAAGAAAAAATTGAAAGAGAAAATAATTTACAACATGCAATAATAGATATAAAAAGAAAATATGGCAAAAATGCTGTTTTAAAAGCAATGAATTTAGAAAAAGATGGAACAACAATTAAAAGAAACTTACAAATTGGAGGACATAGTAAATGAGTTATAAATTAAATTATGATGATATAATAAATATGGAACATCATATATCTACAAAACATCCAAGACTTAGTATTGAACAAAGAGCTGCTCAATTTGCACCTTTTGCTGCATTAACAGGTTATATTGATGCAGTTAAGGAAACAGCTAGATTTACCGAAGAAAAAATAGTGCTTCGGAGAAGATGAGCAAATTATTATAAATAGAAAATTACAGAAACTAAAAATAGGGGAGAAGGCAGTAATTACATATTTCATGCAAGATTTAAAAAAACAAGGGGGAAAATATGTAAAAGCTAAAGGAATTATAAAAAAAATTGATAAATATAATAAAATATTAATCATAGATAATATAACCATACCTATAGACGACATTATAGAAATAAGTAATAATGAATTGGAATAAAATATACCAATAATGTAACATTAATATTTTTATACTTTTTAACATAATCTTAAAAATATTGAAAATACTACAATACATAAAAAATACAAAAAAAGTAAAAACCTAAAGCCTTTAAATAAAGGCTTTTTTATTTGCTATTTTTGGAAAAATATGTATTTTACTTGCAAACAATGGAAAAAAGTGGTATAATAAAGGTATACGAGAGAAAAGGAGGAATAAATATGCAAAAGTTAATTAAAATAGTAAGTATATTATTAATAATTAGTATGTTATGTATAAATATTCCAACGGTGTATGCTTTAAGACGACCTCCTGATGGTGAGGTTACGGAGAGTGATGAAGGAAATGGCAGACCACAATTTGGACCACCATTCAATGATGATGAAATGGATGGAGTACCAACCACAGACCCATCAACAAGAGGCTATGAAGAAAGAACAGAAACTATAAATAGTTATGAATGGATAAAGGGAAATGTTTATGAAGATTTAGGGGAACAGTATGATGCAGCAAATGGAGAAACAGGTGGTACAGATTCACATGAGGCTGGTATACCAATAGAGAACGTTCTTGTAAAGTGTACGGATGGAAGCGGAAATTCTAGAATTATTAAAACAGATCCGGCTGGAAATTGGAGTTTAAATGTTGATGCTTACCAAACGTATCAGATAGAGTACTATTATGGTAAAATATATGAAGGAGCGTTAGAAGAATTAAGTAATGAACAAATTAAAAATATAATTAAATATAATGGAGTAGATTATCTTGTTTCAAAAATATCTGGGAAGACAAACGTTATAGATGGATATACTGTTGACAGGTATGAGGTAACACAAAGTGGAACTGGTGTAACACAAGTTATGCTTATGCTAGATTGCTCAACAAGTATGAGAAATGAATATATGAAATCAGATGGAACTCAAAAAACTAAATTACAAGTTGCAGTAGATGCTACAAAAAGTTTAATCAGCCAATTACTTAATAGTAAAAACAATATATATATAGGACTTGTCTTTTTCTCTGGAAAAAACTACAGAGCAGTATCATTAACAAAAAATAAAGAAGAACTAGTTCAAGCACTAGATGATATTCTTAATAATAATTGGTGGACGAGTGGTACAAATATCACTTCAGCTTTAGATAAAGCAATGAACTCATTTTATACAGAAGCAAATAGACATATAATTATTGTATCAGATGGTTATCCAACAAAAGCTAATAAGGAAGATGGATCAGTAGTACAACTTTATTCTGATGATAGTGAAGAGGAATTTGAAACAAAATTACGCATAATGGCTGATCTTACGAAGGAAAAATTAAAATCTATATTGGAAGAGGGAGAAGAAGAAAAGAAAGTAAATATTATTTCATTAATGACATTACCTGATGAAACACAAGATGATAGAGAAACAAGAGATTTGGTAAAGTATATTTTTGATCTAACAGGATATGAAAATAATATGTTTAAGATGGTAAGTGATAGTAGCATTGAACTAGATGATATGATAAGAGATGATATAAAAGTATATATAGAAAAACATTCAGAAGGTAATATAAAAACAGACACAGAATATACTCCAGCAATAGGTTATGAAGATCAAGATCGTTATAAAAGAGCAATAGAAAATTTTAAAATATGGGATTTAAAAAATGTTAATTTGTTTAAGCTTATAGAAGCCTATGATGGAACTCAAAAAGAAGATGTAAAGAACCTTAGTGATATGTCATATGGATATGCTATTGGTGGCGATTATAGCATTGGAAAACAATATATAGGGATAGATAGCCTACCTGATGATATTGAATATAGAAGAGATCCAGAAACAGGAGAAAGAAGAATTATTAAAATAACACACTATATAATAAATCATACAGGATATGAAGAAGATATGGGACTCGCAAAAAGACCAGCATTTTCCTTAGGCTTAGATGTTGAAGCAACACGTATGGAAGTAACATTATCAAATGGTAGTCAATATGTAGATAAGCAAAGAAAATTTGGAAGTGATGATGTATTAATTACAACACTTGAAGATAAATTAGCTTATGGTTCAGAAATTGAAGTAACATTTACAGAAAGAATAAAAAATGAAAGCAAGATGCCATATGATAAAATACAAATAATATGCTATTTACCAAAATATGTCGAAAAAATACAAGGAGATTATCCAACTGAGATAAAATCAATTGAAAGCTTAATGAGTGACGGATATATAAGTCAAGAACAATATAATGAATATAAAGATACGAAAATTGCAGCATTGATAACATTAGAATTTGGTGAAGATAATATAAATGAAACTGTAAACAGTTATGATTGTAGATTAAAATGTTCAATGAGGATTAAATCATTAGAAGATGTAGAAGACTTAGATTGTATTGCAGAGATATACTCATATTCGAATTATTTTGATTGGCTAGAGGAAAATGATCCGAAACTTACATCGCGCAGAAGTACTCAGAAAACGTATGATGGATTTGATGTAAAAGAAATAAGCATTTCTCCTGCTAGTGATATTAGAACAACAGCTGAAATGGATTGGGCAGAGTCTGATGCACTTCCAATAGTACCTCCTACAGGATTAAGCAATAAAATGATATTAAAAAATAAAATTATAAAATATAGTTTAATTATATTAATAACTTTAGCAACAATCATAATAATAGCATTATATGTAAGGAAAAAGAAAAATAAGAAATAAGAATAAAAATGCTAATTAGTTTAATACTAATTAGTATTTTTTTGTATATTTTAATAAATTTTGGTAATATTATTTTTAGAGTTTTATAAAGAAAAAAGGAGGAAATATATGAACGATCCACTTGAAACTACAAAAGATTATCAAGAATATGTAAATCAAAAGTCACCAAATTCTCCAATTTGGAAAAATTGCTTTAATGCTTTCTGGATAGGAGGTTTGATATGCTCAATAGGTCAAATTATTTTCGCATATTGCGTGTATAAAGGACTGGATGAAACTGATGCTGGTACAGTTGTTTCAATTGTATTAATAGCAATAAGTGCATTTTTAACAGCATTAAATTGGTTTAACAAAATTGGTAAGATTGCAGGAGCAGGGTCTCTTATTCCAATCACAGGATTTGCAAACTCGATTGTTGCACCAGCTATGGAATATAAATCAGAAGGATATGTTATGGGTGTGGGAGCAAAAATGTTTACAGTAGCAGGACCTGTACTTGTTTATGGAATTTCAACAGCAATTATTGTGGGATTAATTTATTTTTTATTTAATGCACAAGGTGTATTAGTTTAGAAAGGAGATTTTATGCAAAAATTAGGAAAACAAACTTTGAAATTTGAAACAACTCCTATTATTATAGAAACAGCATGTATTGCAGGTCCAAAAGAAGCAGAAGGTCCACTTGCTAAATATTTTGATCAATGTTTAGAAGATGAAATGTGGGGAGAAAAAAGTTGGGAGAAAGCAGAGAGTAAAATTGTTAAAGAAACAGTAAATATGTTGGTTTCTAAATCAGGAATTCCAACTGAACAGATAGATTATTGCTTTGCAGGAGATTTATTAAATCAATGTATTTCTTCAAGTTTTGGACTTCGTGAGCTAAATGTTCCTTTTTATGGAATATTTGGGGCTTGTTCTACATTTGTTGAAGGTTTACAACTTGCATCAGTTTTTATTGAAGGTGGAGTAAATTATGCAATTTGTAGTGCATCAAGTCATTTCTGTAGTTCAGAAAGACAGTTTAGATTTCCACTAGAGCTTGGAAATCAAAGACCACCAACTTCACAATGGACAGTTACTGCTTGTGGAGCAGCAATGATAGCCAAAAAGGGAGATGGACCCAAAATTACTTATATAACAACAGGAAAGATAGTTGATATGGGAATAAAAGATGCAAATAATATGGGAGCAGCAATGGCACCAGCAGCTTTTGATAGTTTAATGACACATTTTAAAGATACTGGAAGAAAGCCTAGTGATTATGATGCAATTTTAACAGGAGATTTAGGGCATATTGGAAAAGATATTTTAATTGATTTATGTGATAATGCAGGATATAATATAAAATCAGTTTATAATGACTGTGGAGTTCTTATTTTTGATAAACTAACACAAGATACACATTCGGGAGGAAGCGGATGTGGATGCTGTGCAAGTGTGTTTTCTGGATATTTATTTAAACAATTAAAAGAAAAGAAATTAAGAAAAATACTTTTAATTGCAACAGGAGCATTAATGAACTCAATGAGTTCTCAACAAGGAGAAAGTATACCTGGTATTGCACAAGCAATTTCAATTGAAATATAATTAGAAAGGATTTAAATATGGAATTTTGGCAAAGTTTTGATTGGTCATTATTATTACGTTGTTTTGTTGTAGGTGGGTTTATATGTATTATAGGACAAGTTTTAATTGATAAAACAAAATTAACCCCTGCAAAAATTTTAGTAATATATGTAACTCTTGGAACAATTTTAGGTGGACTTGGTATTTATAAATATTTAGTAGATTTTGCAGGATGTGGAGCAACTGTTCCTTTACTTGGTTTTGGAAATAATTTGGCAAAAGGAACGATTGAAGCAATACAGGAAAAAGGATTTTTAGGAGTATTTACAGGTGGACTTAAAGCAAGTGCAGGTGGAGTTGCTGCTGCTGTATTTTTTGGATATATTGCTTCTTTAATATCAAAACCTAAAATGAAAAAACAATAGAATATAATAACGAAAAGGAGGATGCAAATTGCATCCTCCTTTTGGAGATGACTAGAATTGTTCTTGGGAAACAGCTTCGAAGCCTTGTGGGACTTTTCTTTCCCACAAAGTTCTTGCCCAATGAGCCGTTGTGTTAAGCAAAACACGTTCTGCTCTTGCCCAGCGGATAAGATGTAACCTCATCCTCAAGGGGACGTAGATACGACTTACCCCTATTCCCATAGGAGAAATAGGAGTGGTAATTTCTACCGCTTCCCTGTACGGATAGAAAAGCAGTAGGGTGTGGAGATACTCTGTAATAGAGCACACGTCACCTACATAATAGGTGGCTGTAACTCCAATGAGCTTGAACCCACTGCTATTAAGCCGTTTGTTCAAACGGGGGATTACAGAATCTCCCTGAAATCCAAAGGGGGTATACAACAATCTCATCTCCTTTGTAAGTTTATACCTATATTATACCATATTTTGCTAGAAAGTTCAATAAAATATGGCAAAATTCAGTAATTACAGTAATAACATTTATTAAAAAAATGTATAGAGTAAAATAAAACTTTTAATTAGAATTAACAGTTCCTAAAAAAGATAGAAAGATAAAAAACTGGAATTTAGGCATTGAAAAAAGAATATGGATATATTATAATAATGTGCAAAATATATGAGAATAAAGCAAAAACTTTAATGGAAGGAGTTTTAAGAAAATGAAAAAATTATCAAGTGGTGTAAGTGACTATGAAAAAATAAAAAAAGAAGGATATATCTATGTAGATAAAACAATGTATATAGAGAAATTAGAAAACACAGCAAATCCAACAAAGATGTTTTTACGTCCAAGAAAATTTGGAAAGACATTATTTACAAGCATGCTTGAGTGTTATTACGACA
>CAZUHD010000037.1:0-15682 GCA_964620415.1 uncultured Clostridium sp. | reverse complement strand
ATAGTTGTTAAAATCTCTATTTTTTCTAAAAAAATTTTTTTATTCGTTATTACTGACACAGTTACAGCAAGCTTGAAAAAAAGAGAATAATTTGCTATAATGTAAATGTAATAATAAATTGTATAAAAAATGTCAAATTTACAGTGGGAGAGGAGGACTATATGGAAAAATTAAAAGAATATGGAAAATATATATTATGGATAGTAGGAGGATTTATTCTTTCAAGCATACTAATATATATTGGATTAAATGCTACATATAAAAATATGCTTATAAAGGGAAAACTGCCTGATCAAGTGGTAGTAGATATAGGACAAGCAACAAAGGTAAATGGTAGAATTTATGGTGAAGTTACAAGTACAGAAGAAAATAATCTAAATGGGAAATTTTTAGAAGTTGAAATTTATAATAAAAGGGGAGAAGTTTTAGGACGAAAATATTTAGAAATTACTGGAACCCAAATAAATAGTCCTAAAAAATTTAAAGTAAACTTTGTTACTGAAAATGTTAGAGCATATGGTATAAAGATAATAGATTCATCTGATGAACTAAAAGAAGAAATTGAAATGGCAGAAAAATTATGGGCTGGAGTATTTACAGATGAAGATATTAAGGGATTCACTGTCATACTTCTAATTTTGGGATTAACTTATGGTATATAAAAAAGAAAAAACTGCTTCTAAATAATAGAAACAGTTTTAATTTTTTCCATAAATTAAAAAATATTATTAGTGATTGTTATTATTTGAGTTATTTTTATTATTGTTATTGCTGTTACTATTATTGTTCTTATTTTCATTATTTTTATTTTTTGACATATTAAACACCTCCGTTTAATTATTATATAAATAATATTTCCAAATTTATTAAAAACATACTAACATTATTGTAAAAATAAAAAAAATATGTTATATATACAAAATAGAAGAATGAGCATACAATAAAGTAAAAGTGAAAGGTGGAAATTTAAATTGGAATACGAAAATAAAAAATTGGAAGAATTTGAAAAATATATTAATCAAAAGAAAGTCGCAATAATAGGAACAGGAATAAGTAATTCGCCATTAATTGATTATTTTTATGAAAAGAGATCTATTGTAACTGTTTTTGATAGAAGAGAAGAAAATAAAATTGATAAAGATCTTATGGACAAAATAAAAAAATATAAAATGAAAACTTCTTTTGGAGAAAATTATTTATCAAAATTAGAAAATTTTGATTTAATAATTAGAAGTCCAGGATGCCTACCTACTGTACCAGAACTTACTAAAGAAGCTGATAGAGGGGCAATAGTTACAACAGAAATAGAGCTTTTTATGAAGATGTGTCCATGTGAAATTATCGGAATAACCGGAAGTGATGGAAAAACAACTACTACAACCTTAATTGCAGAAATTTTAGAAAAAGCAGGATATAATGTAATATTAGGTGGGAATATTGGAATACCTCCATTTATTAAATTAAGAGAGATTAAACCAGAGGATAAAGCTGTTTTAGAATTAAGTAGTTTCCAATTAATGGGTATGGATGTAAGCCCTGATATATCTATTATAACTAATATCACACCAAATCATTTAGATGTTCATAAAAGTTATGAGGAATATATAGAAGCTAAGAAGAATATCTTTAAATATCAGAATGAAAATGGAATCCTAATTTTAAATTATGATAATGAAATAACAAGAAACTGTGCAAAAGATGCTAAGGGAAAAGTAATATATTTTAGTAGTAAAGAAAAATTAAAAAATGGATATATTGTAGATGGAAGATCTATTAAAAAATGTGAAGATGATGTAAGAAAACATATTTTAGAATTAAAAGATATTATAATAAAAGGAATACACAATTATGAAAATATTTGTGCTGCATTAGCTGGAACTGAAGATCTAGTAGCTGAAGATGTGGCTGTAGAAACTATAAAAAATTTTAAAGGAGTAAGTCACAGAATAGAATTTGTAAGAGAAATAGATGGAGTAAAATGGTATAATGATTCAGCAAGTACAACTCCCTCAAGGACTATTTCAGGATTAAATGCTTTTGACAAAGAAGAAATTGTTTTAATTGCAGGAGGAGCTGATAAGAATTTAGATTATACTCCAATTGCAAAACCAATACTTGATAAAGTTAAGGTTTTAATACTTATGGGGGAAACTTCTGGAAAAATATTTGATAAGGTAAAAGAAGAATCAGAAAAACAAAATAAACAAATAAAAATTTATATGGCAAAAAACTTAAAAGATGCAACTTACATGGCAAAAAAATATAGTAACCATGGTGGGGTAGTATTATTTTCCCCAGCAAGTACAAGTTTTGATATGTTTAAAAATATGTATGAAAGAGGAAATGTATTTAAAGAGTTAGTAAATAAAATGTAACAAAAAAACTTCCTAAGAATAATATGTAAAAACTATTTTTAGGAGGTTTTTATATATGTACGAAGAGTATATGAGAAATTTTTTAAATTATCCAATTAATGGATGTTCTAACCCTTATGAACAAATGATACCAAATTACACATACTACCAAGAAAATCCATATATGTATGGAACAAATTATAATATGGGATATAATACATATAATCCGAATATTAATTCTAAATCAAATGCCGAATTAGAAGATTTATATCCAGAAATTTATAAAGTTATATATCCTATGATAAAAAAAGTTTGTATGAATAATAGAAAGCCTTTAACTAAAGATAATATAGATGAAATGGTAGACGAAATTTATAGTAATTTGGAAACTAATGAATCTATAAATTTAAACATAACTATTAATAATGAAGTAAGAGGAGAACAAAAAAATAAGGAAATAGACCTTGAAAATAGAGCTCCCAAAAGAAATAATATATTAAATGATTTAATCAAGATTTTGATTTTACGTGAGTTATTAAATAGTAGACCAAATCGACCTGGAATGAGACCGCCTATACCAGGACCATGGCAAGATAGAGCATATATACCATACTAAAAAAATGATAAAAAGAAGAAAAATTTGACTTTTTTGTCAAAAAGAGGTATACTAGGTTCGTCGGGCTAAAATAAAAAGAGGAGATTATTATGAACAGAGTAATAAAAAAGATTCTTATAGTAATCGTGACTATAGGAACAACGTTAGCAAATGTTGGAGTATATGCTGTAACAGGAAATGAAATAAATGACGAACAAGTATCTGATGCCCTGGAATTACAAGTAGGGGATCAAGGAAGTATAAAATCAAGTTTAGAGATGAAAATTTTGCCATCTATAAACTCAACAGTAATAGCGACTATAGAAGAAAACACAGAATATAGTGTAATAGATATCATGAATAAATGGTGCTATATTCAAACTCCAAATTATACAGGTTGGGTATTATGTAGTAAATTAATGTCAGAAAAACCACAAACAAGTGAAACTCAAAAACCAATTGAACCAGTAGAGTCAACTGAGTCAACCGAACCAACTGAACCAACTGGATCAGTAGAACCTACTGAAAATACAGTTGATACGGAAAACACGAATGTATCTAATGTATCTACAGTTAAGAAATTTGTATCTACAGATACTTTAAATGTAAGAGCAGAAGCAGATACAGATGCTAACATTTTAACACAAGTATCTATAAATGACGAAGTTATAGTTTTAGAAGAAGTTGATGGTATATGGTCTAAGATTAAATTTGGTGATGTAACAGGATATGTTGCAAGTAAATATTTATCAGATACGAAAACTACTATTACTTCAAGAAGTATGACTGTTTCAAGAGCTAAGAGAGAAGCAGCACCTAAAACTAATACTTATTCAGATGTAAATAATGTTTCAAGTGCGGCAAGTACAAGTGGTGAAGGAAGTGCAGTAGTAGCATATGCAAAACAATATCTAGGATATAGATATTCATCAGGTGGAAGTTCGCCTTCGACTGGATTTGACTGCTCAGGATTTACAAGCTATGTATACAGCCACTTTGGAGTAAATTTAAGTAGAACAACATCAGGACAAAACCAAAACGGCCAATATGTTGATAGAGGAAGTTTACGATCTGGAGATATAGTTGTATTTAGAAATAGATCAAATTCATCAATAGGTCATGTGGGAATTTATATTGGCGGAAATAGCTTTATACATGCAGAAAATAAAAAGAGTGGTGTATGTATAGGGTCACTTGCATCAAGTTATTACAGTGCGAGATATGTAGGCGCAAGAAGAGTAATAAATTAATTATATATGGAGGAATATGTTAGAAAATAGGAAAGTTTTGACAGCATGTATCCGGATATGTAATAGGTATAATATTGGGGCTATACTTTAATTTTAGTATAGTCCTTTTTTATATTCTTTTTTACTTAATTTATTTAATATTTAGAAAAAAAGATACATGTTCTGGATTTAAGCTGTTTTCATTTAAAAGATATTTTAGATATATAAAAGTTATTTTTAGTAAAAAAGTTATTATGATTATAGTGATTTTTTCTATTATATCTAATTCAATAGTTTTATTTCAAAATTATAAATATGATAATTTATATAAAAATCTGGATAATAAAAATATTAACCTTACAGCAGTTGTCGTAAGTAAAAATAATGATAAATATAAAGTTAAAGTAAAGAATGAAAAATATAAAAATACTTATTTATATATATATTGTGATCAAAATTTAACATATGGAGATAAAATAAAAGTATCTGGAAAGTTTTATTTACCTAAAGAAAGACGCAATTATAAAGGCTTTGATTATAAAGAATATTTAAAAACTCTTAAAATACATGGAACTATTTATGTAGAAGGTGTAAATTTAATTGAAAAAGATAAAGGAAATCTTATTTTAAAATATACAATTAAGTTAAGAACAAAAATAGAAGATATTATAAATAGTTCTAATATGAAAGATGAAGAAAAGGGAATAATTAAAGGAATTATTTTAGGAGATAAGTCAGATATTTCGGAAGATATTATAAATGATTTTTCAGCAAGTAATATTTCTCATGTTTTAGCAATATCAGGACTTCATATTTCCTATATTATAATTATTTCAAGTTTTATTTTAGATAGATTAATTGGAAAACATTATTCAAAAATAGGAGTAAGCTTTATTATTATAATTTATATGTGTATAACGTCTTTTTCTCCTTCTGTTGTAAGAGCAGGAATTACAGGAATTATACATCTTATGGGTATTTATCTATATAGGAAAGATAATGTTTTTAATTCATTAGCTTTATCTTTACTCATTCTTCTAATTTATAATCCATTTTTAATTAATAGTATTGCACTTAAACTTTCTTTTGCAGGGACGATAGGTATAACCCTTTTTTATAAGAATTTTAATAAATATATAAATGTACATTTAGAAAAATTATATAGAAAAGCAATTAGAAAAAATATGAAAAAGTTAAAAATCACATTAAAAATATTGAATCATAAAGTCTTTAAAGCAATTAGAGAAGCTATTATTGTAACATTTTCTGCAACTTTAGCAATAATGCCAATTGTATTAATGGATTTTAATAAAGTAAGTGTTACAAGTTTACTTATAAGTGTTTTAACAAGTTTTATAATAGGTCCTATAGTTGTTTTATCTTTAATTTTTATTATTAGTAGATTAACTTTAATTCAAAAAATTCTTTCATTTTTTGTAGATATTTTACTTTATTTATCTAATTTAGGTTCAAAGATGCCTTTTAATCAAATTTATATGGTAACGCCAAGTATTTTACAGGTGATAATTTATTATATTGTTATTTTTATGTTCAACCTTTTAGTTAATTTGAACTTAAAGAAAGATTTAAACTTAACAGAGGTAAGAATAAAAAATTTAGTAAGTGTATTTAAATACAAGCTAAAAACAAACAAAAACAAGGTTATTTCTGTAATTTTAGCGCTTACTATATCTTATAGCATATTTTTTATGTATTTTAACAATTTAAAAATATATTTTGTAGATGTTGGACAAGGAGATTGTTCGCTAATTATTACTCCTAGAAATAAAAGCATTTTGATTGATGGCGGCGGAAGTGAAACTTTTGATGTGGGAAAAAATACTCTTGTGCCATATTTACTAGATAGAAAAATCTTAAGTTTAGATTACGTTTTTATTAGCCATTTTGATACAGATCATGTAGGTGGAATTTTGTATTTATTACAAGAGATGAAAGTTAAAAATGTTATTATTGGAAAACAGTTTGAAACATCTGACAATTATGAGGAATTTTTACAAATTATAAAAAAGAAAAATATAAAAGTAAATGTGGTAGAAGCAGGCGAAAAAATTTATGTTGAGAAAAATGTTTTTTTTGAAATACTTTGGCCAGATAAATCAAATAAAGTTTCTAATAATGCTATTAATAATAATGCTTTGGTATGTAAATTAAATTATAAAAGCTTTTCTTGTATTTTTACAGGAGATATTGAAGAAGAAGCGGAAAAAATTTTAGTTTCCCAGTATAAAAATACAAATATTTTAAAATCAAATATTCTAAAAGTTGCACATCATCGGTTCAAATTCTTCTACTACTATTGATTTTATAAATTTAGTTAGACCTAAAATTGCACTTATTGGTGTGGGAGAAAATAACTTATATGGGCATCCAAATAAAGATGTTATAGAAAGGTTGCAAAGTATAGGCATTAGTATTTTTAGAACAGATGAAGATGGAGAAATTACTATTAATATAAATAGTAAAGGGAAAATAAAATTAAACAAATTTTTAAGATAAAAAAATGAATAAAAACAATTAAAATATACCAAAATATGTAAAAGAGGTGTATTTTAATGTTAAAGAAAATATTTTTATGTTTGGGTATAACAATTCTTATAGTTATGGGAATTATATTGTTTAATGATATTAGAAATAATGGAGAAAATGGAAATATAGTACAAAATGAAACTCAAGTGTCTGGAGAATATGTAAAAGATGACTGTCTAAATGAGTGGGGCGATTATGCTGTAACTATACAAGAAGAACTAAAAGAAACAAGTCAAGGTATAGAAGATGAAAATAAACACTATATACTAAAACAGAAAGATGGTAATATATGTGTATATTATATAAATGAAAAAAATGAGGAAATATTATATAAAGTAACTGATATTTCAACAGAATATCTATCTAAGCAAGATGTAGAAAGCCTTGAGGAAGGTATAGATGTATATGGGATTCAAAATTTAAATCAATTAATAGAAGATTTTGAGTAAGATTTAAAAATAGGCATATTCTTTAAGTAAAAAGAGTATGCTTTTTTTGTGAAAAAAATTGACTTTATTTCATTTTTGAGGTATCATATAGATTATGAATTGTATATAAAAATACGATAAAAAATAATAAAATAGAAATGAGGAAATTTACAATTATGATTTGTTCAAATTGTCACAAAAATCAAGCTACCATTTTTACTAGTAAAGAAACGCCAGATGGAAAAAGAGAAATGGAAGGCTTATGTATAGAATGCGCTAAAAAGAAAGGCATAAATACAGATGAAATATTAAAAGCACAAAACAATGCTATGTTTGCTAATAATTCTGAAAATATGCAAAAAGGATTAGAGGGATTATTTAAAGATCTTTCTCAAAGTTTAGAAAACATGGATGGAATAGATTTAGGCACAATTACAATTAATGAAGATGCAGATAGAGATAATAATTACGGAGATGGGGAATCAAGGGTATTTGCTGGGGCAATTCCAATAGGCTCAATATTTGGTAATTTATTTAATCCTAAAATGCAAAACTCAAATGGAGAAGAAACATCTTCAGAAAACGTAAAAAAGAAAGTTAAACCAGAAAAGAAAAAAACTAAAAATAAAAGAAAGAAATACTTAGACACATATGGTGTTAATCTTACTGCTAAAGCACAGAATAATGAATTAGATATTGTAATTGGTCGTGAAAAAGAACTTCAAAGAGTTATACAAATTTTAAATAGACGTTCAAAAAACAATCCTTGCCTTATTGGAGAACCAGGAGTTGGAAAAACAGCTATTGCTAATGCTTTAGCATTAAAAATAGCTTCTAAAAATGTACCTGCTAAACTTTTAAATAAAGAGGTCTATTTACTAGATATGACATCTATTGTCGCTGGGACTCAATTTAGAGGTCAGTTTGAAGCTAGAATGAAAGGTATTATAGAAGAATGTATACAATATGGAAATATAATTCTTGTAATAGATGAAATTCATTCAATAATTGGTGCAGGAGCTGGGAGCGATGATAGTTCAACAAATGCAGCAAATATCTTAAAACCAGCACTTGCAGATGGTAAAATCCAACTTATTGGAACTACTACAATAAAAGAATATAGAAAATATATAGAAAAAGATACTGCTTTAGAACGTAGATTCCAACAGGTTTTAGTAGAAGAACCATCTGTTACAGATACTATTGGAATACTAGATGGAATTAAAAAATATTATGAAGATTACCATAAGGTAAAAATATCAACAGATGTAATTAAACAAACTGTAATCATGTCTGAAAAGTATATTCATGATAGATTTTTACCAGATAAAGCAATAGATATTTTAGACGAAGCTTGTTCAAGAATTAATTTGGAAAATAAAGAGCTATATAGATTAGAATTATTAAGACAAAAACTAAAAGAAGTGCAAGAGGAAAAAGATGAAGCAGTAACTACAGACTCAACAGAAGATTATCAAAAAGCAGCTAATTTAAAAACAGAGGAATGTCGCTTAATAGAAGAAATTGATAAAATAAATTCTACAATGGAAATAAAAAATCTTACAATTCAGGATGTAGCAATGGTAATAGAAAGCTGGACTAAAATTCCTGTAAGCAAGATAACAGAAGAAGAGACAAAAAAATTATTGAATTTAGAGGAAAATTTGCATAAAAAAATCATTGGTCAAGATGAGGCAGTAAATGCAGTTGCAAGAGCTATACGTAGAAATAGAGCAGGTTTAAAATCTACTAAAAAACCACCTTCATTTATTTTTGTAGGTCCAACTGGTGTTGGAAAAACAGCTTTAGCGAAAGCATTAGCTTATGAAATGTTTGGTAAAGAAGATTCAATAATTAGAATAGATATGTCAGAATATATGGAAAGTAATTCTACTGCAAAATTAATAGGTGCACCTCCAGGATATATTGGTTATGATGATGCGGGACAATTAACTGATAAAGTTAAACGTCATCCATATTCTATAATTCTTTTAGACGAAATAGAAAAAGCTCATCCTGATGTATTTAATATTTTACTTCAAGTTTTAGATGATGGAAGACTTACAGACAGTCAAGGAAATGTAGTAAGTTTTGAAAATACAATTATTATAATGACATCAAATGCAGGTTCTAATTTAAATAATAATTCTATTGGATTTGGAAAAGCAGGTGTAGATCAGTATAAAATAGAAGAAAGACTAAAAGAAGTCTTTAGACCTGAATTTTTGAATAGAATAGATGAAATTGTTTTATTCCAAAGTTTAACAGAAGAAGAATTAATCAAAATAGTTGATTTAATGCTAGAAGATACATCTAAAGCATTGGAAAACAAAAATATCACTATTGAATTAGATAAAAATGCAAAAGACTTTATTCTAGAAAAAGGAACAAATTTAAAATTTGGTGCAAGACCTCTTCGTAGAGCAATTCAAAAATATATAGAAGATGAAATTGCTGAGAGAATTTTAAAAGGTGAAATTAAAGACGGAGATAAAATAACTGTTACCAAAAATGAAGATATATTAGAATTTAAAACTCTATAAGAAAGATATAAAAAAATAATTTTTGATATTGATATTTCAATTAACATATAATATAATTATTTTAAATTAAAAAATAAGGAGGAATTAAAATGGCAACATATATAATAGTAGCAATTTTGGCTTATTTAATAGGTAGCATAAGTTTTTCAGTTATTATAAGTAAAAAGATGGCTGGATTTGATGTAAGGGAAAGAGGAAGCGGAAATGCAGGAACTACTAATGTACTTAGAACTGTAGGTAAAAAAGCAGCAGCACTTACACTTCTTTGTGATTTTTTAAAAGGTGTTGTGGCAATTTTAATTGCTTTAATTGCAGGAAAAATAGCTAAAGATGTAGATAGAGCACTTCTTGTACAAATTGCAGGAATATTAGTAGTAATAGGACATACTTTTCCAATTTTTTTCGGATTTAAGGGAGGAAAAGGTATAGCACCTGCTATTGGTGTAGCTTTAGTAATTAACTGGCAAATTGGTTTAATTTGTTTAGTTTTCGGTATAGTAATAGTTGCATGTAGTAAAATGGTTTCTTTGGGCTCTATAGGTGCTGCAATATTATATCCTGTACTTACCATTTTTATTGGTAGAAACTTTATAACAGGAGATGGCGGAATTAAATACTTTGTTTTTAGTTTAATATTAGCTTTGATAGTAATATTTAACCATAGAGAAAATATTAAAAGAATAGCTACTGGAAGTGAAAATAAACTTAGTTTTAAAGATGCGAAAGATTAAAAATTACAAAGGGAGACAAATTACATGAAAAATATTGCGATAATAGGAAGCGGAAGTTGGGGAGTTGCTCTTGCAATTCACCTATCTAAAAAAAACCATAATGTAAAAATATGGTCATTTTCAAAAGATGAAATGGATTTAATAAATAATGAAAGAAAATGTAAATTCTTACCAAATGTTAAAATACCAGAAAATGTGGAGTGCAGTAACTCATATAAATATGTAATAGAAGGTGCAGATTTAATTTTACAAGCGACACCATCAAAATTCACGAGGACAATTGTTAGAGAATATAAACAATTTGTAAACCCTTTAACTCAACCTATTATTATATGTTCAAAAGGTATTGAAGAACAAACAGAACTTACATTAGATGAAGTTGTACTTGAAGAAATCCCAAATGCAAGAGTAGGAGCATTATCACGGACCAAGTCATGCAGAGGAAGTTTCAATATCTGTTCCAACAGTTTTAGTTATTGCATCACATGATGAAGAATTAAAACATTTAGTACAAGATACTTTGATGAATGAATATATAAGAGTTTATACTTCAAAAGATATTAAAGGTGTGGAATTAGGAGGAGCCTTAAAAAACATAATTGCTTTTTGTGCAGGAGTAGCAGCAGGACTTGGATGTGGAGATAATACTTTTGCAGCTTTAATTACAAGAGGATTGACAGAAATTAGAAAACTTGGAGTTGCTTTAGGTGGTGAAAAAGAAACTTTTTATGGTTTAAGTGGATTGGGAGATTTAATAGTAACTTGTTTAAGTAACCATTCAAGAAATAGAAAAGCAGGTTATTTAATAGGAAAAGGTAAAACTATAGAAGAAACTAAAAAAGAAGTAGGAATGACAATAGAATCAATAGATAATATTGTAACTGCTAAAACAATAGCTGAAAAATTAAATTTAAATCTTCCAATTATAAATGCTGCTTATGATGTTTTATATAATGGTTTAAAACCAGAAGATGCTATTAAGATGCTGATGACAAGAGACAAAAAAGAAGAAGATTAGCTCTTGCATAAAAAATATAATTTTATGCATAATATAAAGTAGTATAGACTATAATGAATTAAGAAAGGGTGAAGTATAATGGAATTTTTAGATAAATTAACAAAAAAGGCAAGTGAAACATATAAAGGAGCTGCTGAAAAAACTAGCAAGTTTGCAAAAGAAACAAAACTTAAAATGAAAATAAATGAAAATAAGTCAAAAATAGATGAATTATATCAAGAAATAGGAAAGAAAGTTTACCAAAAACATGTTGCAGGTGAAGAGCTAGACATTAAATCTGATTTAGAGCTAGAATGTGGAAAAGTAGATGAATTAAGTCACGAAATAGAGGGATTTCATAAAGAAATTATTGATCTTTCAAATTGCAAAATTTGTGAAAGTTGTAAACAAGAAATGGATAAAGATGCTAAGTTTTGCCCTAAATGTGGAGCGGAACAACCTGAGATTGAAGCCTGTGTCCCAGAAGAGTCTAAAGTAGAAATGACTGTTGAAACAGAGGCTGGAATAGGAACGATTGAAGAAACAAAACCTGAAGAAGACAAAAAAGATGGTGAAAGTGTAGCGGTCGAATTTATACCAGATGAAAAACTTGAAGAAACTGCAACAAAAAAAGAAGATGAAGAAAAATGATAAAGGTAGATATATAGTTCTACCTTTATTTTAATAAGGATACCTTTCATATAGATATTTAATTATATCATTTGCATTTTTAGCTGATATTTTAACAAAAATATCCTTATCTAAGTTAATCCACATTTTTATATCAAAACTATCAGAATTATCAGCATATATACCTATTATTTCTGTCATATCAATAGGATTTTCATATGTTTTTTCCCATTTTAGTTTATCATTTATTTCGAGATCAGTATCATATAATTTGCTTAAAAATTTATTGATTTCTCCAATTTTTTTACTTTGTAATTTAACACTAGCAAGCATTGTTTCCTCCTAGAATTCATCAAAATAACTTTAAAAGTTTCATCCTTTTTATAGTATATTAAAAATGAGCAAAAATATACAGTTGTAAAAAAAGAATTACCAACTTTATTTGGCAATTCTTTTTACAAATATATTTTATAATCAATATCAGGAAAAATACAATCTTTTTCTTCAATTTCTTTTAAAAATTTTTTATCTATTTTATTAGAATTTAGTTCATTATAGAGTTTCGTAAATCTTCCTATATGATCTTTAATACGTCTATGTGCATAATCAACCATTGTATTATTAGTAATAATAAATAACCAATCACTACTTTGTGCAAGTAATAATTCTCTTGCAGCCTGATTTAAAGCTCTTATTTTTAATTTGTCAGTAGTATCTTTAAATTTATATGCTAATTCACACATTCTGTTACCAGCAGTATGAAGATGTTTATGTGCATAATCATTTAATGGATTTAGCCATACTTCACTATATCCATTTGCACCCCAACTTGATCTGCAAGGCTCACATTGTTGGATAAAAGGATATTTATCAATATATTCAGAAGGAGTAATTAGTTCAAAATTACATTCATCATAATAAATTTTTTTAAATAAAACATATAACCAATAAGGACCTTCGTACCACCAATGTCCAAAAAGTTCAGCATCATAAGGACAAAGAACAATAGGGGGAGTATCCATATATTTAGAAGCATTTTCAATTTGTTTTGTTCTGCTATCTAAAAAATGTCCAGCTTGACGTTCAGCAGAATCTTTAGCCCATTTTATATTATATATATCTTTATCAGGCGTATCTCCTGTAATTCTATGATATTTAATACCAGTATGAACTCTGACACCATTGTGAGCAATGTAAGGCTTTATGTATTCATAGTCAGCATCATATCCAATATCTCTGTAAAAATCTCTGTAATTATAATCTCCTGGATAACCATTGACAGAACTCCAAACTTGTCTAGAACTTTCCATATCTCTTCCAAAAACAGTTAATCCATCGGGAGAAACAATAGGAGCTAAAGTTCCATAAATAGGAGTTGGATTAGCATATAAAATTCCATGTGATTCAACTATAGCATATTCAATGCCAAATTCTCTTAAATATTTATCTGAAGATGGAACATAACCACACTCTGGAAGCCATATCCCACGAGGTTTTCTTCCAAAGTACTTTTCATAAGTTTGTACTCCAACAGCAATTTGAGCTCGTACAGTTTTTTCATTAACATATAATATAGGAAAATAACCATGTGTTGCCCCACAAGTTATAATTTCTAAAACGCCAATATCTTGGAAATGTTTAAATTGTGAAATGAGATCGCAATTAAAAACATCTTTAAATAAATGTAAATCTTCTGAATATCTGTTAAAATAATATTTAGAAAGATTATTCATTTTTTCATTAAAAGTAGTTCTTTTGATTTCTTTTTTAGATAATTCAATAAGTTTTTCCAAATAATGAATATATTTTTGTTGTAATAATTTATTATCAAGCATAGAAAGAAGAGGAGGGGTTATTGACATTGTGATTTTAAAATGAACTCCTTCATCAACTAACTTTTTAAAGTTTTTTAATAATGGTATATATGTTTCTGAAATTGCTTCGTATAGCCAAGATTCTTCGAGATAATCATCACTTTCAGGGTGATGGATAAAAGGAAGATGTGCATGTAATACGAAGCTAAGGTATCCTTTTTTTTGCATTTGATTTTTAGTATAGAAAATCTATACTCTCCTTATATAAATTTAGATTTTTTGGATTTATCTATAAACCATTTATTACTTTTAGAATAAAATCTAGCCTCAAATATTTAAGGCTAGATAGAATTTACTTAAATTTTATTTAAATTTTGAAGAAAGGCTTAAAGAGCTAGGATTTCCGAGAAGAAGGATTTTTTAAATAATTTTCTTCAAATTCATTTTTATATAATTCATAAATATCAACATCAATAATTTTACCATAACCATTAATACGTGGGAAATCTTTAATATGTTTTTCTACGATTTCGCTTGTTTTTACATTTTTAAAATATACCTTGTTAGTCCAATTAAATAATACATGGTCATTAGGAACAACTAAATCATTAGAAGAAGAAATATAAATATATGGAACTGTTAGAGGCTCTATTGGACCATTTTTTTCTTTATCATACTCTGGTATATAACTATAATTTACTTCAATAGGACGTCTTCCAAGTTCTATTTGATATTCTGAGTTACTATCATTTACATTTACATACCAACTATTTGCAAAATCATTTATATCTATTTCAAAAGAATAATTTTTAGTAATATTATGTACTATTAAAACAGGTTTCGTTATTTCAAAAAAATATTTTCCAAAACGTTTTTTTAAATTTTCTCTATCTTTATCTGAAATTTCCCAATAAACAAATATATTTGTTGGAGTTTGAGCTAGAATTGTTACAACAGTTTTGTTATATTTAAAAGGTAAATCATAATATTCAGGTGAATAAGTTTTTTTAGCAGTAGTTTCTTTTACTATAACAGTTTTTTTGGTATTACTAGCTTTAGGTTTGGTAGTAGTCTTTTTTGGTCTACGTGCTGTTTTAGTAGTAGTTTTAGCTTTAGATTTAGAAGTAGATGATTTAACAGGTTTTGCCTGTACTTTTGCTACTTTACTAGTTGTAGAAACTTTTTTTACTTTTTCTTCATTTTTTGCTTCTTTTGTTTTTCTAGGCATTTTTTATCCTCCTGTTTTGATCTCTTTATATACTCTATATATACTATACTAAAATAAAAATAAATTCAAGACTTTATTAAAAACTTTTGATTTTTTTTGTAAAATGCAGTTACAATTCAGGTAGGAATAATTATTGATATAAAACAATATTGTAACTTTTACAAAAAATAAAAAATTCCAAGATCCTTTAAAATAATAAATTCAGTAAAATCAATATTTTAAAAAAATTTATAATGCATTTGATCAGCGCCAGTTTTATATTCCTTACATTTTTCTTCCAATAGCTTAAAATTAATCACATTGTTTATATATGAAACGTCATAGCCATTATTCTTTTGATTGTAAATAATACTTGCATATTTTTTTATCATATTTTCATTTTTTTCAATAAATTCAAGTTTTTTTTTAATTAGTATTTTATAATTTGTGTCCTTTTCATATATTGGCTCATATAATATTAGTTCACTATCTGGAACAGGTATCATATTACTTATTCTTAATGTTCCTTTTAAAACTGGTATATTGTCAATCTCCGTAGTTTGACAGTAAAATATTTCCAATTTTAAATATAAGCTTAGAAAAAAGC
>CAZUHD010000036.1:0-15742 GCA_964620415.1 uncultured Clostridium sp. | reverse complement strand
TTTTAAATTTAGTCAAGTAAAAAATAGGTTTTTTTAAAATTTTTGTAACTCCACTTTATACGAAAATATTCAAATATGATTTTAGTATAAATGGAAGAGCAGAATATTGAAGACCTACCCTTCCACGAAATTTTATATTTTTTGCTTCAATGTACTTTATATGTTGCATTCATAATAGTTTGATTATCTACAATTTCGCCATTTAATTTTAAAGTTCTATAAGTTTTAGATTTTATATAAGATGAAGTTCTACTTGTTACATTTGCATAAACATCTATGTCATATTCAACATCTTCTTTATAACCCCAAATTTCAAAAGATGCTACTCCTTTTGACACAGAACAAGTTATTTTTACTGCATGATTTCTCGAGTTTTTAAACTTGAAATCCTTTACTCCGTAAACAACAGTTGCATCACGACCAGCTTTAACATAAGATGGAACAAACTGATGATTATATAATTCTACTATTTCCAAATTTGCAAATAAAACAGCATTAAACAAAGTAGAAGATATTTGACAAATACCACCGCCAAGTCCTTTTACCACTTGACCATCTTCATAAATATCAGCTTCTTTATATCCTGCGGAAATGGTTCTTTCTCCTACTACTGAATTATATGAAAATGTTTCACCTGGAAGTAAAACATAACCATTTACTTTACTTGCAGCAAGTCTAAGGTTTGTTGTCCTATTAGCATTAGAAACATATTTAGTTGAAAAAGATCCTAATAAATCTGGGAAAGCATCGCTTGGTAAATCAGTTGTTTTTACACTAGGATATAGAATTTTTAGTGGGATTGTAATTTCTTCATCTGCTGAATCTAATTTCTCTTTTGCTTCTTCTAAAGAAATAGAAAAATCCATACCAGTTTCTGAAGGATAAACATTATGTGGGTCTGTTGTAAAATAAGCATCTTTAGGTTCTTTGTGAATATCATTATAAATTGAATCTAAATCAATTTTATCTGGAGATTTTTCAATTGTTTCTATTTCAATAGGGTTTCCCACAAAGTTTAAATTTAAAATATTCTGTTTTATCTTATTAAAAGTTGAATCTACATCTATTATATATCCATCTTTACCCTTAGTTATTATTAGATTATTATCTTCTATATAATGTCCACTTTGCACAACTGCATCAGGCAATTCAGGAGATAAATTAGATAAAATATCTCTTAAAGCTTGTTCATCAAATGTAATCTTTTGATTAACATTTACATTATTGAACATAGTATGTATAGTTTTAAAAATGTCTGAATTTTTTCCTATGCGAAAAGCTTCATCAACAGCGGCATCTATATCAATACTTACACCTATTTCAGATGCTTTTATGTAAGTTATAAAATCATTATGCACAACAGCAATATCATTTGAAAATTGCTCTCCATAATATTCTTCTAGTTTCTTTTTAGCAGATTCTTTATCAAGGTTTGATACACCAATTCCATTTATATAAACACCTTTGGTAATTGTTGAATTGTGTTTATAATTATAAAATGTGATTATACCAAAAATAACAAGAAATACACATAAAAAAGTTAACAAGAAAATACCGATTAAAGCAAATTTTAGATGGTTTACGTTAGGAACCGTGCTAGTTAAAGTCATATTATCAATATTTGAAGCCATTTTATCGTCAATAATTTCTTTCTTTTCTTCATTTATAATCATTTTCTACCTCTATAAAGTAATTTTATTTCTTATTTTAATACTATTTTGGCTACTAATATACTACAATATAATTTACAGTTTGTCAATGGATTTTTTAGGTTAAACTATATATATGAGCTTAGAGATACTTATGTTTTACTTATTTTGTACATTATGATTTGAAGTATAAATGTCTTCAAAACCTTTTGGAACAGCATCATTTACAAGAATTTTTATAGAATTTACTTCATTTAACTGACTTAAAGTATTTAAAAGTCCATTTATAATGTAATATTTTTGATTATCATCTGCAAAGTTTAAAAGTTCATTTGAAAAGTTTATTACAACACAGCCATCTACTAGATTAGCACTTATTAATCTAGTATTATCTGGAAAAACTTTTTCTAAACCCCCGAGTTTCTGGTCCTGCAAGTAACATTTCTACTAAGCATTGATAAGGATTTTCTAAAAGAGATAGAGAATCTATTGATCTTCCTTCACTTTTTAAGCTTGAAGATTCTCTATCTAAAAAATATAAAGTTACAGTTGTTTCCCTAAGCTGGCTAGCACTGATTTCTTCTTCAGGTGTATATTCTTCTAATTCAGAATTTTCTTCCACAGATTTATCTGTAGAATTATTATTAAAATTTCTTACTATAAAAAAAAGAAGAACTAAAATAATAATTAAAACAAAGGCAAGTAAAAAAAGTATTTTTTTATTTTTCATATCTAAATCCTCCTAAAGACTTTTTCTTTTGTAAATACTATTTTTTTGTTGTCCTTTTTAGAACTTTTTATTTTAAAATTTTATAAAGTTTTATACAGTTTGAGAATTTTTTAAAATTATTCAAAAAATATTCAACTTCATTTAAAGATTTAAGTGTATTATCTTTTATATCCTTAAATTTTGATTTCTTACCTTCTTTAGGATTATTTTCTCCTCTATTAAAATTCTCAAGATAAACTTCATCAGAATTATTACAATTATTTCTAAAAAAAAGATTATTCATTGAAAAAACTCCTTTTTTATTGTATAATATGTAGAATTAAAGTATTTAGTGAAAAAAAGGAGTACAATTTGGAAATAAACTTAAAAGAAAATGAAAGAATAGATGATTTAGAATTTAAGGGATTAAAGATAATTCAAAACAAAAATGGATTTTGTTTTGGAATAGATAGTGTGCTTTTAACTGATTTTGCAAAAGAAATGAAAAAAGGATCTAAAGTAATAGATTTAGGAACAGGAACAGGAATAATACCAATACTCCTTTCAGCAAAGACAATAAATACGACTTTTGTTGGTATTGAAGTTCAAGAAGAAGTTTCTAATATGGCAAATAGAAGTGTTTATTTAAACGAATTAGAAAATAGAATTAATATTATAAATATGGATATTTTAAAATTAAAAGAAAATTATAAAAAAGGAGATTTTGATGTAATTGTTACAAACCCTCCATATAAGAAAAAAAATACAGGGCTTATAAATTCAAATGAAAAAGATGTAATATCTAGGCATGAAACAACAGCTTCTCTATACGATTTTATAGATACAGCATCTTTTTTATTAAAAGATTTGGGTGAATTTTATATGGTAAATAGACCAGAGAGATTAGTTGATATATTTACGATTATGAGAGAAAAGAAAATAGAACCTAAAAAAATAAGATTTGTTTATCCAAATAAAGACAAAAAAACGAATTTAATTTTAATAAAAGGAATAAAAAATGGAAGACCATTTCTAGAATTTGAAAGCAATTTATATGTTTATGATGAAAAAGGAAATTACACAGATGAGATTTTTGAGATTTATAATAAAAAATAGTTTAGGAGGAATTTTATGCAGGGAAAACTATATTTAGTTGCAACACCTATTGGAAATTTAGAAGATATAACTTTAAGGGCATTAAATGTTTTAAAAGAAGTAGACTTAATTGCTGCTGAAGATACAAGACATACTTTAAAATTATTAAATCATTATGACATTAAGAAGTGTCTAGTAAGTAACCATAGACATAATGAAACAGATAGAGAAAACATCTTAATTGAAAAATTAAAAAATGGAGAAAACATTGCAATTGTATCTGATGCTGGAACCCCTGGAATTTCTGATCCAGGAGAAGTACTTGTAAAAGAAGCTATTAAAGAAAACATTGAAGTAATCCCAATTCCAGGAGCTTGCGCAGCAATTACTGGGCTTATTGTATCTGGCTTAGATACTAAAGAATTTACATTTTACGGATTTTTACCATTAAATAAAAAACTAAGAAGAGAAAAATTAGAAGAACTTAAAGAAGAAACAAAAACTTCCATAATATATGAAGCACCACATAAATTAAAAGACACATTATTAGACTTAGAAAAAATTGTAAATGAAAGGCAGATTGTTGTTACAAGAGAATTAACTAAAATTCACGAAGAATGTATTAGAGGTAATATTCATGAGATAATTGAAAAAACCGAGGGATTAAAGGGAGAAATAATTATATTTATAGAAGGTAAAGAAAAAACAAAAAAAGAAAATGCCTTAAATAATTTGAGTTTAGAAGAACATTATAGTTTCTATGAAAAACAAGGATTAGATAAAAAAGAAATTATCAAGAAAATTGCAAAAGACAGAAATGTAAATAAAAATGAAATATATAAACACTTTATAAAATAAGAATATATAAAGGAAGTAGTTATTTAAAGCTTAAAATAGACGACTTCCTTTATATTATTTTTAATCTTGATTTGAATTTAGTTCAGATAAATTACCTAGGCATTTTTTACAAATTAATTTACCATCATATAAGACTAAATTTTTTGAATTACCACAAAAGATACATCCAGATTGATATTTTTTTAAAACAATAGCATCGCCGTCTTGATATATTTCTATAGGATCTTTTTCTCCTATATTTAATTTTTTTCTTATTTCTTTAGGAATTACAACTCTGCCAAGTTCATCTAATTTTCTTACAATACCTGTTGACTTCATTTTTTTCATTCCTTTCTTTAATAAGTATAAATTTTATAAAAATATTATCATATTTTTTTTAATTGGTCAATAAAAATCAACTAAATTTTCCAATTTTTCACAAAAGAAGACACAAAAGACTTCATTAATCGAATATTGTAGAATTTTGTCGAAAAGTTTTTCTTGACAAATTATGTAAAAAGAAATAAAATATGTAAAGAAAAAAGATATTAAATCTAAAATTAAATCTAAGGAAAGCTTATGATTCTTAAAATAATATTATTTATTTTAATTTTTATATTTGTACGAAATCTAGTTATAAAAAGGTTCACAAAAAAATTAAATAAAGAAATTGAAAAAATTCAGATATTAATTTTGTAGAGAAAATAAAATTTGCCCCTTAATAGAACAAAATATTTCCTATAAAAATATAATATTTCATATTTTGCTTTTTTAAATTTATTTTCTCTACATTTATATATTAAATATGTACCATATTTCCGAGGCACATTTCTACTTGCAACTGAAAGTTTAAAATTGTCTATATTAGTTCCAGCAGAATTTAATTCATCAATTACTGTTTGATATGCAAGTTCTGGGAAATTACTTTCTTTACTTAAATGTCCTAATATAGCATTTTTTAATCCAGATTTTATTAAGTAATTTATTGTGCGTCCCGCCATTTGATTTGGAAGATGTCCATTTGGTCCTGCAATTCTACTTTTTAATTTGAATGGGTATCTGGTGTATTTTAATACTTCTGGATCATAATTTGATTCTAATAATATAAATTCACTTCCATCAATGTGTTTTACTATATCATTAGTCATGTGCCCTATATCTGTTGCAATACTTATTTTTTTGTTATCTGCAAATATAGTATATCCACAAGGACATGTAGCATCATGAGGTATTGAAAATGGTAAAATCTCGATATCGCCAATAGAAAATTTTTCATCTATATTTATACTTTTTTTATTGCTATCAGATATTTTTTCTGTTTGATTTGGCATTGCATCAAATGTACCAGATGTAGCAAAAACAGGTAAATTAAATTTTTCTGATAAAGAACCTAAACTTTTTATATGATCAGAATGTTCGTGTGTTACAATTATACCATCTAAGTCAGATGCTGAAATATTTAATGCACCGAAGACCTTCTTCTATTTTTTTTAGACTTACTCCAGCATCTACTAATATTTTAGTATTTTCTGTTTCAACAAATAATGAATTACCACTACTTCCACTATATAAACTACAAAAATTTAACATATGTATTTCCTCTTAATCTTCATCAACTAGTTTTATTTTAGCTCCTAAACTACGAAACTTCTCTTCTATATTTTCATAACCTCTGTTTATATAATCAACATTATAAACTTCAGTCGTTCCTTTAGCAATAATACCTGCAATTATAAGGGCTGCACCTGCACGTAAATCAGTCGCATAAACAGGAGTTCCTTGTAATTCTTTTACACCTTCAAAATATGCTGTTTTCCCACGAGCAGATATTTTAGCTCCCATTTTATTTAGCTCTTCTGTATATTGGAAGCGTGAATCCCAAATACTTTCATTTATAATGCTTGTACCATCGGCTATTGATAAAAGCACACCCATTTGTGACTGCATATCTGTTGGAAATCCTGGATAAGGAAGAGTTTTTATTACAGCTTTATTAGGTCTTTTATTGCAACATACTCTAATAGAATCACCATAATCTTCAACTGCTCCGCCAACTTCACAGATTTTTGCCGTAATAGATTCTAAGTGCTTTGTTATACAATTCTTTAAAGTAACATCTCCTTTTGATGCTACAGCTGCTACCATAAATGTTCCTGCTTCAATTTGATCTGGAATAATTGAATATGTCGCATTTCCACGAAGTTCTTTTACACCAGTTATTTTTATAGTATCTGTTCCAGCACCTTTTATATTAGCACCCATTGTATTTAAAAAATTGGCTACATCAACTATATGTGGCTCTTTAGCAGCATTATCTATTATAGTAACTCCTTCTGCTAATACGCTTGCTAAAATACAATTAATTGTTGCTCCTACAGATGAAATATCCATATATATTGATGTTCCTATTAATTTTTTTGACTTAGCAATTATTTTTCCTTGTACTGTTGAAACAGTTGCATTTAAAGCTTCAAATGCTTTTATGTGTTGGTCAATTGGCCTAGAACCTAATTTACAACCACCTGGCATTCCTACAGTTGCTTTTTTATGACGACCAAGTAGACTTCCTAAAAGATAATATGATGCTCTAAATTTACTAGTTAGAGCAATTGGAGCTTCTGTTTCTTTTACATCTCTAGTATCTATAGTTATTTCATGAGCAGAATTCCATACTATTTTGGCACCTAGAGTTTCTAGTATTTCACAATATATTTTTACATCACTTATATTTGGTAGATTATTTATTGTGCAAACTCCATTTATGAGCAAAGTCGCAGGTAAAATTGCAACGGCAGCATTTTTAGCACCACTTATTGCAATCTCGCCTTTTAAAGGAGTTCCACCAGTTATTACTAATTTTTCCAATTGTATACCCCCAAAATTCTATTGTTTTTATTAATTGATATGTTAGTACTATATCATAAACTTTGCTTTTTGACAACTACTTTTTAGAAATATTTAAATGGTGCAAATTTTTGATTTATAATTTATTTTTGTGCGGTGAAAAGTTTGGCTTTATTAAATAATTCTATTAATCTAAATTTAAAGTTTAGAGAAGAATCATTTGTATTTGAAATTAAAGCATACTCTTCATTTGATAGGTTTTCTTGTAATTCTTCTTTAGACTTATCTGATAATTTACTAGAAGTTTTATCTATAAAACAAAGTGAAGGATATAAAACACACCACCAATTCTGACCACTTGAATTACCCAATTTTACTTCTAATGCATCATAGTATCCAGCTGGAAATGATACATCTGCATAAGTTTTGGTCGGAAATTCAAAATTACCTAATTCTACTTTCGCACTATATGGAAATCCATTTTCTGATATAGTTTTGTTTGCTATATTTGTAAAATCTGAGATATGATTTGAAACCATTTCCATTGCTTCACTTTTTGATGTCATATCAGAGCAGATTGTATTCATATATTCTATTAGATTATCTCTTACTTCGTATTTTAAATTTTGATCTTCTACGGAATCACTATTTGCAATTACATGTAATCTTAATACATTTTTCGACAAGTCAGATGATGCTTTACTTACATAAGAATAAGCATTTATAAAAATGTATAAACAAAATAAAATTAATAATATGAGTATAGTTTTGAATTTATGATTAAATATCAAATTCTTCATAACAATTCCTCCATTTACATATTCTTCATTGTAAGTATTTACAAAATTTAAAAGGTTTATACATTTTATCTATATTTTGTTTTACTATAGAAATTTAATTGAAAAATATTTGAAATATTATTGACATATTTTTGAAAAAATGGTAAAATTTTCCAAACGAAAGGATGATGAAAAATGATTACTAAAGAACACGAAATAAAGAAATATTGCTGCTTTTATGTGAGTGAATATCATTTAGAAATGATATTACTACCATATATAAAGAATCATTTGGACAAATATAAAATACTCGTATATACAGAAGAAGATTTATCAAAAAGTGTTAAAACATTATTAGAAAGAACAAATTTAAGTATTGATGAAAAAAATAAAATTTCAAATATAAATTGGACAGGAAGAAATATAGAAAATATAACTAATGAAAATACAATTGTTATTATTAATGGAAATAGTGATTATATAGAAAAAATTAATAAAAATTTTGAAGGAAAAACAAATATTAGTACAATAGATTGTTATAAAATTGAAGATGCTAATATTAGGATAAATGATATAAAAAAATCACATGATGGAATTTTAAATACAAAAAATATGTAAAAAAGTATTGATAAAAATCAAAAAAAGGTGTATAAAGAAAGATATAACTATTTTTTTCCTTAATTAAAGTGTTTAATTAAGAGTTCGAGAGGAGATAACACATGAAGTATGATTTGGCAGAAATAAAGTATAAGTTAAAAAAATATGGACAAGAACACCTTTTAAATTTTTACGATAAATTGGATGAAAGAAAACAAGAAGAATTACTAAAACAAATAGATGATATAGATTTTGAGTTAATAAATAGCTTATATGCTAAGACTAAAGATGCTAAAAAAAATGATACAGCACAAATTGAACCATTACCATTTATTGATAAAAGTAAATTATATGATAAATATAGATATTATGAAGAAATAGGGAAAAAAGCCATAAAAGAAGGAAAACTTGCTGTTGTTACAATGGCAGGAGGACAAGGTACAAGACTTGGGTTTAATGGACCTAAAGGAACATTTGATATTGGATTAGATTCTCATAAGTCTTTGTTTGAGCTTTTATGTGATTATATAAAAGGAGAAGCAAATAAGTATAATGTTCAGATTCCGTGGTTTATAATGACAAGTAATGAAAATAATAAAGATACTATTGAGTTTTTTAAGAAAAATAAATATTTCGGATATGAAAAGAATATTTATTTTTTCATACAAGGTGAATTACCAATGGTAGATACAGAAGGAAAAATTTTAATTGGTGAAGATGGTTTAATCAAAAAAGCTGCTGACGGACATGGTGGAGTATATGAATCTTTAATGAAAAGTGGCATGATTGATAAAATGAAAGAACGTGGAATTGAATGGGTGTTCATTGGGGGAGTGGATAACTGCTTAGTAAAAATGGTAGATCCTATTATTATGGGAATAGCAATAGATGAAAATGTTACGGCAGTTGGTAAATCTGTTGTAAAGGCAAATCCTCATGAAAAGGTTGGAGCTTTTTGTAAAAGAAATGGTAGACCTAGTGTTATAGAATATTCAGAGATTACAGATGAGATGGCAGAGGCTACTGATGAAAATGGTAATCTTTTATATGGCGAGTCACATATATTATGTAATTTGTTTAATATATCTGCAATAGAAAGAATGGGAACAACTCCTTTACCATATCATACGGCTTTTAAAAAGTGTACTTATATTGATAAAAATGGAAATAAAATTGTTCCAAATAGTCCTAATGCTTACAAGTTTGAAGCGTTTTTGTTCGATGCTTTTGGAGAAGTTGATAATATGGCTGTACTTAGAGTGAAAAGAGAAGAAGAGTTTGCTCCTGTGAAAAATGCAACTGGAGAAGATAGCCCAGAAACAGCAAGAAAGCTATATAATGCTTTTTATAATTTATCTTAAGTAATAAATTTTAAGTTGAAGGAGGTAGAAAATGAATACTGTTTATTTTCTACCTTTTTTGGGTATAAAAATATAGAAAGGATTGAGAAATATGAATTATTTAGAAGAGTATAAAAAATGGTGTGAAAGTGATGAGTTTGATGCTGAAACTAAAAAAGAATTGCTAAGCATTAAAGGTGATGAAAAGGAGATTGAAGATAGATTTTACAAAGAGCTAGAATTTGGAACAGCAGGTCTTCGTGGAATAATGGGAAGCGGAACTAATAGAATGAATAAATATACTGTTGGAAAGGCAACACAGGGCTTAGCAAATTATATTTTAAAGCAAGGAAAACAAGATAAAGGTGTTGCAATAAGCTTTGATTCAAGGAGAATGTCACCAGAATTTAGCAAACAAACAGCTTTAGTTTTAAATGCTAATGGAATTAAAACTTATATTTTTGATCACCTAAGACCTGTTCCTGAACTTTCTTTTGCTGTAAGAGAACTTGGATGTACAGCGGGTGTTATGATTACCGCAAGCCATAATAAACCTGCTTATAACGGATATAAGGTTTACTGGGAAGATGGCTCTCAAATTATAGATCCAGTAGATAAAGGTATAATGGAAGAAGTTAAAGCAATTACAGATTATAGTAGTATCAAAAGTATTTCCCAGGAAGAAGCTGAGGCTAAAGGGTTATATAATGTAATTGGAAAGGAAATAGATGATAAATATATTTATGAATTAAAATCTAGAGTACTAAATCCTGAAATTGTTAGGGAGCAAGGTAAAAAACTAAAAGTAGTATATACACCTCTTCATGGTGCAGGGGGAGAAACTGTAAAGAGAATTTTAAAAGAAATTGGACTTCAAAATGTATATGTTGTACCAGAACAAGAAGAGCCTGATGGTAATTTCCCTACCGTAGATTACCCAAATCCTGAAGCAAAAGAAGCTTTTAAGTTAGCTTTAGATTTAGCAAAAAAGATAGATGCTGATATTGTTCTGGCTAATGACCCTGATGCTGATAGGCTTGGTATTTTTGTAAAGGATAGCAAAACAGGGAAATATATGGATTATACTGGAAATATGTCCGCTTTACTTATTGCTGAATATAGACTTTCTGAAATGAAAAAAAAGAATATTTTACCAGAAAATGGTATGTTTATTTCAACAGTTGTTTCATCAAATTTAGCAAAAGCTATAGCAAATGAATATAATTTGGATTTTAGAGAAGTTTTAACTGGATTTAAAAATATAGGTGAACAAATTAAAATTGAGGAACAAAAAGAAAATGGTAAAAAATATGTATTTGGTTATGAGGAAAGTTATGGATGTTTAATTGGAGATTATGCAAGAGATAAAGATGGTATTTCTGCGGTTATGAGCTTATGTGAGGCTGCATGTTTTTATATGTCTAAAGGTATAACCTTATGGGATCAAATGATTAATATATATGAAAAATATGGATATTACAAAGAAGGTCAAGTTTCTATCGTATTAGAGGGTGCAGAAGGTGCTGAAAAAATTAATCAAATGATGGAAAATATGAGAAATCATTTACCAGAACATATTGGAAAATATAAGGTTAAAGTATTTAAAGATATTAAATATGATGTCGTTAAAAATCTTATTACAGGTGAAACTTCAAAAACAGGTCTTCGTTCATCAAATGTGTTATATTATGATTTAGAAGAGGATAGTTGGTGTTGTGTTAGACCATCTGGAACAGAACCTAAAATTAAACTTTATATGGGAGTTAAAGCAGATACTATGGAAAGGGCAGAAAAAGAGTTAAAAGATTTACAAGAAGCTATGGTAACTCTTGTAAAATAAGCCAAATGCAAAAAAGTACTAATAATAATATTTCATACATAAGGAGAATAAATAACAGAAACAATTTAAATGAAACAAATATAAAAAATATAAATAAAAGGATACTATTTTTTATAATATCTCTAAAGCTATCTTTAATATTAAACGTTGCTTTGACAGCAGATCTGTATAAGAACTGGGTTGATAAGCAACTACATAAATAAAAAGACTCACATCTGTAACTTTGACGAGTTAGGTGTGAGTTTTCAAATCTAATTCGGCAAAACCACGTTTTTTTTCAATTTCCTATATTTATTATACTTTAATTTATGTATATAATATTAATAGAGGTGTTTATTATAATCTTTTTTATTACTAAGAGTTTTATATGTTATTGAAGAAGTTGATAATATTTAATCAATTTTATTTTGAATTATTCTATCAGTTTAATATTGAATATTACAAAAGATTATAATGAATAGAATATAGACATAAAAAGTCATTTTTTCGTACATTCTTATTAAATATTACACAGTGCTACTAATAAGAATAAAATTAATAGAATAAGTTTTAGAATCATTATGCGATTGAAAATAATTTTTTAAAGAATTTTATTTAAAAAAGTGCCAATAAAAGCCTTGAAAAAATACCAATAAAATTCTTGAAAAATGTTCAATTAAATGCTATAATATATAAAGAAAACATTAAAAGGAGGATATGATGGCACTTACAAAAAAGGGATATAAGAAAAGAATTATAGATGAAAAAATAGAAAAGAATTTAAAAATATTTGGAGCAATAAGTATAGAAGGACCAAAATGGTGTGGAAAAACATGGACATCTTTAAATCATGCAAATTCAGTTGTGTATCTTAATAATGTGAGCAATAATTTTAACGAAAGAAGCTTAGCACAAATGAATGTCGACTTGATATTAAATAAAGAATATCCAGAACTTATAGATGAATGGCAAGAAGTACCTGCAATTTGGGATGGAATACGATTTAAATGTGATGAGGATGGTAAAAGAGGAAAATATATATTAACAGGTTCAGCAACACCAGTTACAAAAGATATACATCATTCTGGTGCTGGAAGAATTTCACGTATAAAAATGTATACGATGTCTTTATATGAATCAGGTGATTCTAGTCGGAGAGGTATCACTAAAAGATCTATTTGAAAATAACGTAGAAGACAAATTAACAGGAAAAGTAGATATAAAGAAATTGATTTATTTAATTATAAGAGGCGGTTGGCCACAAAGTATTGGAATAAATGAAGAAAGTGCAATTGAACTTACACAAAGCTATTTAAATGATGTGTTAAATTTTGACATTTCTAGTATTGATGGCGTTTCAAGGAACATTAATAAGATGCGTATGATATTACGTGAATTAGCCAGAAACGAAAGTACGATTCTAAACAACAATACAATAATACGAGATGTGAATGAAGATGAAGATGTAGCAAGTAAAAATACAGTTTTAGAATATATTAATGTTTTAGAAAAATTGTACTTAATAGAAAATCAAATAGCATTTAATACAAATGTACGTTCAAGTAGTAGAATAGGTAAATCAGCTAAAAGACATTTTACAGATCCATCTTTAGTTTGTGGTATTTTAGGATTAACTACAGAGCATTTACTAAATGATGTAAACTTTCTTGGCTTTTTGTTTGAAGCATTATGTGAAAGAGATTTAAGAATTTATATAGAAAGTTATAATGGTAATTTATATCATTTTAGAGATAATACAACAGGATTAGAAATTGATTCAATAGTGGAAATGCCAAATGGAGAGTATGGTGCCATTGAAATAAAATTAGGGACAAATAAGATAGAAGAAGCAGCAGAAAATTTGTTAAGATTTTATAATTTAGTAGACAAAAAACCTAAATTTTTATGTATAATTTGTGGTTTACATGAAGCAATTATTAAAAGACCAGATGGAATATATGTAATACCAATAACAGCTCTTAAAAATTAAAGCAAATGAAGATGATTATTATAAACTATTTTCTGTTCTCTTAACTGACAGAAGAACGAAATTTGAAAAGTATCATAAAAGAATCCACTTAAAAGATGCCAGCCATAACTTACAATAAGTGAGGCAAATAATTGATTGAAATTATCTGACATTAAAAGAAAAAATACTATATTTTTATAAATTTGCTATGATAATTTTAGCACTGTCTTGGAGATTTTTTTAGAGAACTTTATTTTCAATTTTTCGTACATTTTTATATTCAAAATTTTGACATGTGAAGGACTTTATAATATAACTGAAAAATTAATTCTAATGATTAAAAAAAAGAAATACAAGAAAAAAATAACAAAAATTTAGTTAAACTAGAAAAAAGTTTTAATAAAGTATTTATGATTTAAAGTAGGTGGTAATAATAAAAAGACTTAATATATTTATAGACGAAAGTGGAGATTTTGGATTTATAAAAGGCAGTTCAGAGTTATATGTTATATTTCTTACGTTGTATGAAAGTGAAATTTCAATAGAAAATGAAATAGAATACCTAAATAATAGATTAAGAAGAGCAGAACATGGCGGATTACATTTGGGTGATTTGATTGCAAAAAGAGGTGATTATTCTTCATTTAGTTTAGAACAAAGAAAAAAATTATTTTGGAGTATATTCAATTTAACAAAGCAATATTCAATGAGTTAAATAAATTTATAAATGAAAACAAAAAGTATCATAATAATATTTTTTCAGTAATAGTGATATTCAGTATATAAAAAGAAAATTAAAGAATAAAAGATTATAATGAATAGGATATAGACATAAAAAAGCCATTCTTCGTGAATGGCTTTTGCGACGGTTACCATCAGCACGGGTTAGATCCTACTTAAGCTAAAACTATTTCAGACCTAGTAAATAATATTTATTATATTATTCATTAATTTAAATTTATTATACTACATAACATTAAAAAAATACATATTTTTTATTTGTTACAATTCACAGCTTAAAAAAATTAAATCTTGGAATCTCATAAACTTCCAAACTCTCTTTTTTGTCTATTGATATTAATAAAGATTAGAAAATGTAACCTTTTTATCAGATTTTGTCTTGTCGATAAGTTTTTTTGTTTTTCTATCCATATTAAATTTCATCAACATATAGTTCGTCTACAACTGCTACAACTGTGTATTTCTTTAATTTTTGTATGTTTTTTATTTTCTCTAAATTGCTATATTCTAAAATCTGCTCTTTTGCTTTTGCCTTTGTTTCTTCAAGTAAGTTTTCTTCACTCTTCTTTAAGTATTTGAATTCTATTAATATTGAATAATAATCTTTTGTAGTATTTTTAGGAAGTATTAATAAATCCATATATTTTCTGTTAACTTCAAGTTCAGATATTATTTCAAATTCGTTTATTTCTGTTAATATTAAATTATATGCAAATTTTATATTTTTTTCATCAAAATTAATGTAATCCCTATTAGATAATTTATGCAATAGTTCGTGAATTTCTTTAGTTAATTTTTCAATTTTTCCTTCGTTTGAAATTTCGTTGTAAATATCTTCTTGCCTATTAGTTAGTTCATTGTCGACTTCGCTATCTAATAAATTATAATAGTATTCTTGATATAATCCTCTCATTACTTTATTTGGTATTGCCAATATATCTTTTGCTCCATCTGTGCTTTCTATTGTTAAATATCCTAAATAAAATAATAATGAAAACATATCATTAATTGTTGCTTGTTTCATTGGATTAAATTTTTCAGTTATTTCTGTACGAACTTCTTCTTCAATTAACGATTTTCTTATAACTTCAAACTTTTCTCTATCTCTACACAAATTCAACATATTCTCTATTTTTGATGAATCACTATCTACATTTACATCTGTCATTTTGTTAGGTAATCTTTTTAAATTTACATAACAATCTAAGAAATATAAGCACATTGTTGAATTATATATTTTTACCGCATCATCATTTCTAGAGAATTTATATCCATTATAATATTCCTTCATTATTGGTAAAATATATCCTTGATTTTCTTTTGAAATTTCTTGGCTATCCATTATTTGAATTAATTCTTCTTC
>CAZUHD010000035.1:0-15844 GCA_964620415.1 uncultured Clostridium sp. | reverse complement strand
CACTTGTAAATAATGTTTTTCCAAACCTTCTTGGTCTTAAAAACATTATTCTACTATTATTTAAATCTTCTAATTTTTTTATGTATTTAGTTTTATCAACATAATAGCAATTTTTTTCAACTAATTCTTCATAATTACTTATTCCAAATGGTAATTTTTTCATATTGAAATGTCTCCTTCTAAAATTAAATAAAACTCTATAAATGATTATAACAAAAATCACTTTAAAAGTCAAAAGTAGCTTATTACTGATATTTTGAAGTATTTGGAGGCTGTGAATTGTAACTTTTACTATTACACTTCTATAAGCCTCTAAAAAATTAAAGATTTGTTATTTCATATATCTTCATATTTGTATAATTTATAACCTATTAATTTTCTAGTCATTTCGTAAGATTATGTTTACTGATATATAATTTTTATTAAATTCATTATTCTTTATGACCTTATAAAGAGAGGTATCTTCAAGTCATAGCTTCCTAATACACTCTCTTTAATGTGTGATTTTTATACTGCCTAACCAGTTGCAAGTCTTTTATTTCATACTTTCCATTTTATCTATTTTACAAGCCATACGATTATTTAATTATTAAATATTCATATAACTATTTTTATAGAGCATGATCATTGATCCTAAGTCAATTATTTTTATAATTTAAAACTCTATTTGTAAACTCTTGGTAAAGATTAGTTCAATCATATTTCATAATATCATTTTCCTTTTATTGTTTCAATTTATATACTACATTCTTTGAAGATCCTGACTTTTCGATAATTTCTTTTTCTATCATTTCATTTAATGTATTAATTGTAGCATTCTTTCCTAGATTTAAGACATTTTCAAAATTTTCCCTTGTACCTTGAACATTATGTTTTAGGTACTCCATAACTGCCACGTATTCTTTCTTTAAATCTAGTTTTGGTAATATAGCAAGAAAACTATTAGGAGCAACTTTTATTTCTGGTTTTGTTGTTGATATTCTATATTCTTCATACATTCTTGGTATTCCAGTTCCATAAGCTTCCACAAAGTTCAATCTATGAAATATATTTACAAGATTAGGATTTCTAGATGATGAGCTTCCAAGTTTTATATCTTCAATAGTTAATCCACTAACTAATCCACCTAAACTTAAAAATTCAATTTTATCATTAAATATATGAATTAGATTACTTCCATTTATTTCATAATCTCTATGAGTAATGACATTACATAGCAACTCCCTTAAACTATTTTTTGGGTATTCATATTCATCTATTCTTTCAATACCATCTATTTTGCTACTCATACGATTATTTAACATTAAATATTCATATACATTTTCTAATTGGCTTAATATACTCTGTTCAGAAAATTCTTTACTATCTAAAAATTCTGTCTTTGTATTATCTTTATATCTAGCTACTTTTATAGAGTATGGGCATTGATCCGAAATCAATAGTCCCAAATTTGTATATTTATTATCTGAATTAATTATTCCAAGATTTTTCTTCTCTACATCTTTAACAGCAATATTTTTGTCTTTAAAAACTTTATTTGCATAAGTAAATGTTAATTCTTGATTAGTACTTATATTCTTTTCAAATGAGATCCCTGATGACTCTATTATCAAAAGAATCACCTCTTTCTTTTTTATAAGTTTTATTATATCAATTTTACATTTTTTTATCAATACTTTTGACCATATTCGTTTGCTTTCGTCCATTATTTGTCATTAAGTATATTATGTCATTGTAAAAATCATTGAAATATCAATAGTTTTCAGATTTAATATTCGTTTGCTTTCGTCCAGAGTATAATAATAAAATTAAAATAATGAAGTAAAAGCAATATTTTTAAAAATTATAAAATTAGTTTATTTAAATATTTTGCCTAAAATTTAACCCAATTATTATAACTAATACAAATTTTTACTTGATATACCTATAAAAATATGTTAGAATATATGAAGCTTTTATAAAATAGAAACAAAAAAACTTTGGAGGTATAAAAAAATGGAACAAACAACGAACAATAAAAAATATAAATATTATGAAATAAAAGTAAGTATAAAGAATACACATCCCCCTGTATGGAGAAGACTACAAATTCCTGCAGGTATAACCTTTCATGAATTAAGTGCTATTATACAACTTGCATTTGACTGGGGTGGGTATCACTTATACAGTTTTGAAATAAATGAACCTATTTACGGAGGACGTATTTTTATAGAATTGCTTAATGAAGATAAGGGAGTAGGCTATTATGGTAAAATAAATGCTAAAAAAGAAAAAATAGATAAGTATTTTAATACATATCCAAAAATAGAATATACATATGATTTTGGAGACAATTGGGTTCATAATATTACAGTAGAAAAAATAGTTGAAACAGACACAAAGTTGACTAATCCAATTTGTATTAAAGCAAAAATGGCAAGCTTACCAGAAGATTGTGGTGGTCCTTGGGGATATCAGAGAATGCTTAATACATTAGCAAATGAAAATAATGAAGATTACCAAGAAACGAAAGATTGGGTAGAAAATGAATCTTTTATGTGGATTGATGATAGAAAATATGTAGATATTGAAATGATAAATAATAGATTAGCGGATTATAAAGAGCATGCTGAATTTTTAGATAATACTAATTGGTAAAAATAATGTAAGCATTATAAATAGGTAATATTTATCAAAGTTTTATAGAAAACAAAAGACCAAATATATTTTATACTTGGTCTTTTGTATCTTTGTTTTTTATTTTATCTATTTTTTCCTTTACCAATTTATGAAAATTTTTTCTCTGTCCGATTATTTTTTTCTGGAAATCTTTTAGTAATAATATTACCTATTAAAATCTTCTTTAATACTTCTTCTCTTACATCAACAATTAAAGTCCCATCTTTTGCGACTGAGATCTTTCCTGTTTCTTCTGATACAACTATAGCAATTGCATCTGACTCTTTTGAAATTCCAATTGCTGCTCTATGTCTTGTACCAAAATTTTTACCAATATCAGAATCACTTGCTAGAGGTAGCATACAGGCCGCAGCAACAATTTTATTTTCAGAAATTACAACTGCACCATCATGAAGAGGTGTATTTGGTACAAATATATTTACAAGTAATTGTGGAGATACCTCTGCATTAATCGCAACACCAGTAGATTCAATATCTTTTAGTTTTATATCTCTTTCAATTACAATTAATGCTCCAGTTTTATTTTTAGCAAGCTCTGTAACAGCAATCGCCACTTTATATATATCTTCCTTTGTTTTAGCCACAATATCTTTATTATCGACTCCAAACAGTTTTGTAAACTTGTTTGTGCCCAGTTGCTCTAATGCTCTTCTTATTTCTGGTTGGAAAATAATAATTAATAAAATTACTCCCCAATTCATTACAGCAGAAAGTATATAATTTAATATATTTAAATGTAAAATCCCACTTAGCCAAGTTGCAACAACTAATAAAGCAATTCCTTTGGTTAGTTGCCATGCTCTAGAATCTTTTACAATTTTTAATAAATGATATGCTAGAAATAGTACTATAGATAAATCTATAATTAATGTAATTATTCTAAATGGATTATTTTTGTATAATTCAAAATAGCTTAATATATTTTCTTTTATATCTGTTAGCATATCTGCCTCCTCTTCTTATGTTTATTTAATCTCTACCAAAAAAGTATATAAAATAATACACAACAGAAATACAAATAGATCCAATCATTATAAGAGCCATTATTCCTGCTATTATTTTTACTATAAGTTCTCCTTTAGACATCTTGTGCTTTGTAGCTTGTTCCTTATTTTTTGTTTTTTTCATGTTTATTTTCATTCCTTTCTAAAAATGTCATCTTATTTTATATAAAGTTCTTTATAAAAGACCTTCTATGTATAGGGCATGGTCCAAATTCTTTTATTGCTTCAATATGTTTTGCAGTTCCATAGCCCTTATGTTTTGCAAATCCATATTCTGGATAAACCTTGTCCCATTCTCGCATTATTCTATCCCTTGTTACTTTAGCAATTATAGATGCAGCAGCAATTGAATAACATTTAGCATCACCTTTTATTATTGACTTATAAGGTATTCCTAAAGTATCAATTCCTGTTAAAGCATCTACCATAATAAGTTCAGGTTTTATTTTCATTTCCTTTATTGCCATTGTAAGCCCTTTTTTAGTTGCTTGTAAAATATTTATATCGTCAATTTCTTCTTGATAAATAATTCCTACACCATAACTTATTGCTTCATTAATAATAATATCGTATAATCTTTCCCTTTTGTTTTCTGAAACTTTTTTTGAATCATTTACTCCTTCAATCATTGATGCTTTAGGAAGTATTACAGAAGCTACAACAACAGGTCCTGCAAGAGGTCCCCTTCCTGCTTCATCAACACCTGCAATATAATTCAATCCTTTATCAAAAAATTCCTTTTCAATTTGTTTTAATTCTATTAACCTTGCTTCTTCTTTTTCTTTCATTTCAAATTCCTATTCTTCTGCATCCGGCTCTATTTCATCAGACTTTATGTCTTCTTGTAATTTTGCCAAACTGTAATATGTCATTTTATTATAATTAATTCCTGATTCATAAATTATATCAAGATTTGTATAATCATTTGAATCGTAAACTACTAAATACTTGTTATTCCCATCATAAATATCATCTAATCCCATTTTTTGGAAAGCCATTTGAGTTAATTCATAACATTCATATTCTTTTCCATATAGTGGACTTTGTGATATTCCTTCAGGTGCTTCTTCTTGGAAACTAAATTCATAATTGGTTTTATATAATTCTTTTCTTTTATTTGCTTTATTTTCATCAGATTCAGTCCAAACTCCACTATTTACTTCTTCTGCTACTCCTTTTGCTTTTGCTCTTATTGAAATCATATTTGTTTGTATTGCTTCAAGTCTTATTTTCTTTATCATATTAGTGCCTGAATACAATGTAATCCCAGCAATTATAGTTATAACAATAATTGCAACAATAAGTGAAATCGTTGTAATTCCAATTTCTTCTTTTAAATTAAGCATATATCATTTCTCCTTATTTTCATTATAATTTTTTCAATGTCTTCTTTAGGTGTTGATGCTCCTGCCATAATACCAATTTTTTCTATGTTTTTTAGTTCATCTAAATCTAATTCATCTTCATTTTGAATAAATAGTGTTTTCTCACAATATTTACTTGATATATCATATAATTTGTTAGTATTTGAACTTTTTTTATCACCTACAATAATCATAATTTCAACTTTTTTTGCTATTTCTATAGTTTCTTTTTGTCTAACCTCTGTTGCCTCACAAATAGTTTTTCTAACTTCAACATTTTTATTTTTAATTTTACTTTGTAAAATATCTACCATTTCATCAAACTTTTTTGAATTATAAGTAGTTTGAGCCATAATTAAAATATTATTCAAATTACATTTTCTAATTGCATTTAATACCTCTGGTAAATCCTCATTCTCTTGTATCAAAAATGAATTTCTACCACAGAAACTAAGAGTACCTATTGCTTCAGGGTGATTTCTTATACCTATTAAAATAATAAAATAGTTTTTATTTGAATATTCTTCTGCTAAGTCATGCGTTTTAGATACATTTGGACAAGTTAAATCTATTATACTAATTTTTTTAGCTTTTAATTCAGCATATGTTTCTTTAGAAGCACCATGAGCTCTAATTATAACTTTTCCTCTTGCCTCATTTATATCATTTATAAACTTAATCCCTTTTTCCTTTAATTCATCTATTACACTTTTATTATGTACAATTTCTCCCAAGCAACAAATATCTTTTTCATTTTCAATACTATTTTTAGCTTCTTCTACTGCATTTCTAACTCCATAACAAAATCCAGCTGTTTTTCCTAAAATTATTTCCATGATTTACCTCATTACTATTTAGCAATTTTCAAATAAAAGAGCCTAATAGATTTTTATTAAGCTCTTTTCACCTTTAAGTTGCAAGATAATAGCCTACTCCCCTTTTTGTAATTAAAATTTGTGGGTTTGAAGTGTCTTTTTCTATTTTCTCTCTTATACGCCTAACTGTTACATCTACTGTTCTAATGTCTCCATAATATTCATATCCCCATACTTTTTCAAGTAAAGTTTCTCTTGTCACAACTTGACCTGGATCTGCAGCTAAAAACTTTAAAACTTCAAATTCTCTTAAAGTCAAATCAACAACTCTATCTTCAACCATAATTTCAAATCTATCTAAATCTAAAGTCAAAACTCCCACCTTAACTACATTCGTTCTTTTTAGCTCATGATCAGTATTGGAATTATCTTTTTTCTTCTCCTGATCTATAGCTATAGATGCATCTGCTTTTCTTAAATTTGCCTTTATTCTAGCTAGCAATTCTCTAATACTAAATGGTTTTGTTATATAATCATCTGCACCCAATTCTAATCCTACAATTTTGTCTAATTCTTCGTCTTTTGCTGTTACCATAAGAATTGGAACATTCATCATATTTTTTATTCTTTTACATACAGATAATCCATCAAGTTTAGGAAGCATTATATCAAGCAAAATCAAATCAGGTTTTTCTTCTTGTGCCTTTTCAATTGCTTCTAGTCCATCTTCAGCTTTTATTACATTGTAACCTTCTCTTGTTAGATTATGTGTTAATAAATTTATAATCACTTTCTCATCATCAACTATCAATATGGTCTTTTTATAATCATTTACTTGTTCTTCCACAACTGCCTCCTTATACTTTTATATATGTTTTGCAATATAACTATATCACATTTAAATCTATTATACAAGTTTTATTTTAAAAATTCTTTAACTTCTTTTAAAATTTCTTTATCTCCCTTTCCATCTAGCTTTAGTGTAACCATAGGTCTAATTCCAGAAGAAAACTTTACTTTAGTTCCATATTTCTTTATTAAATCAGATATATACATATCATCAAATTCGTTATTTTCAAAAGTAAAAACAACTACATCCCTTTTACTTTGAACTTTACTTATATTTTTTTGTTTTGATAATTGTTTTATTCTTGAAATTTCAAGTAAATTTTCTATTTCTTCTGGCGGAGTGCCAAATCTATCTATAATTTCATCTGTAACGTCTTTTATATCATCTTCTGTTTTACAAAGAGCAATATCTTGATATATTTCTATTTTTTGATTTTGGTCTTCAATATATTCATCAGGTATAAAGCTTGTTACATTTAAATCTATTTGACATTCTTTTTCCTCTTCTGTAGGAAGTCCTTGTTCTTCTTTTAAAACTTCATTTAAAATATTACAGTAAGTATCATATCCAACTTCTTCTAAATGTCCATGTTGAATTTCACCAATTAAGCTCCCTGCTCCTCTTATCTCTAAATCTCTCATAGCGATTTTAAAACCAGAACCAAATTCTGTAAATTCCTTTATAGCTTTTAAACGTTTATCAGCATCTTCAGAAAGCATTTTTTCCTTTTTATAAGTAATATAGCTATATGCTTGTTTATCAGATCTTCCTACTCTTCCTCTTAATTGATATAACTGGGCTAATCCCATCTTATCAGCATTTTCTATAATAATTGTATTTGCATTAGGAATATCAATTCCTGATTCTAAAATTGTTGTACAGACAAGTAAATTAATTTTACCATCTACAAAATCATTCATAATATTCTCAATTTGTGTTCCTGTCATTTTTCCATGTGCAAATCCAACTCTTGCTTCTGGAACAAGTCTTTGTATTTCATCAGCTTTTTTCTCAATATCTTCTACTCTGTTAAATATGTAGATAATTTGTCCATTGCGTTCTATTTCTTTTATAATAGCTTCTTTTACAACTTCTGGATCATACTCTAAAACATAGGTTTGAACTGGTTTTCTATTATGTGGTGGCTCATATAAGCACGACATATCTCTTACTCCAACAATCGACATGTGTAAAGTCCTAGGAATAGGTGTTGCTGTCATTGTTAATACATCTACATTTGTTTTATATTCTTTAATTTTTTCTTTTGCCTTAACTCCAAATCTATGTTCCTCATCAATTATTAAAAGTCCTAAATCTTTAAAAGCGACATCCTTTCCTAATAATTTATGAGTTCCAATTACAATATCAATATCACCAAGCTTCAATTCCTTTATAATTCTATCTTGATCTTTAGTGCTCCTGAATCTATTTAATAATTCTATTTCAATTGGAAAATCTTTCATTCTTTCCTTAAAAGTTTCATACTGCTGTTTAGCAAGTACTGTAGTTGGAGCTAAATATGCAACTTGTTTATGATCCATAACAGCTTTAAATGCTGCACGTAAGGCGACTTCAGTTTTACCATATCCAACGTCTCCGACAAAGTAATCTATCCATAGGTTTTTCATTTTCCATATCTTTTTTTACTTCTTCTATTGAGCGAAGTTGGTCATCTGTTTCAACATAAGGAAATGTACTTTCAAATTGTCTTTGCCAATCGGTATCTTTACTAAATGCAAATCCTTTCGATTTTTCGCGTCTTGCATAAAGTTCAATTAGTTCTTTTGCAACTGCTCTTAAATTATTTTTTACTTTTGTAGTAGTTTTCTCCCAGTCTTTTGATCCTAGTTTATTTAATTTTAAATTACTTTCTTCTGCCCCTATATATTTTCTTATCTCATCTAGTGAATTAGTTGGTATATATAAAATATCATCACCTGCATATTTTATTTTTATATAATCTCTTGTAACTCCATCTGCTTCTAATGTATTTACACCAATATAAATACCAATTCCATATTTTCTATGAACTACATAATCACCAATTTTTAAGTCTGCAAATACAACTTTTTCAGCTTGTTTAAAAGTATCATTTTTGTATCTTTTGGTATGTCTTTCAGCATCTACTAAATTGTCACCAGCAATTACAACTTGGTTTAAATCAGAGCTAAAAAATCCCGCAGATAATTTTCCTAAAGAAATAATTACCGAACTATAGTCTTTATTAATAATTGTTTCATTTATATTTTCTTGGAAAATTACAGAAATTTCATGTTCTTCTAATATATTTTTTATTTTTTCACATTTTTCTTTTGTTTCTGCAATTATAAATATTTCTTTTTTCTGTTTTTTAAAGGTTAATACATCACTTATAAATAAATTTATTTCGCTTTTAAAGTAATTCAATTCTTTAGAATTTACTTCATATCTTTCAATATTACTTTTATAAATATTATCTAATTTATCTAAATATATTGTTTGAAATTCATTAATATTTGACAATATATCATCTGTTTTTAAATAATTTAATAAACTATCTGGAACAATTTTTTCTTTTTCAACTAACGTATCTACTGTTATATTAAGGTCTTGCTCAATAGTTTTACTTCTTGTAATTTCTTTATTAAGTTCATCTACAAATACAATGCAATTATTTCCTAAATAATTGAGTATAGTTTCTTGCTCATTATAAAAAGAATTAAAATATCTATCAATTTTACTTATATAGTTCCCATTTTCAATTTGTTCTATATCTTCTTCAATTTTTTCTTTTATTGCATCAATATATTTTTTATCTTTAGCATTTATTTTATTATGTGCTTCTTTAATGTTTTTGACAACATCTTCTATAGGTATCTCTAGTATTGTTTCATGAGCAGGATATATTTCTATTTCTTTTACATTTTCCTTTGACCTTTGGCTAATTATGTTAAAATATCTTATTGAATCAACTTCATCTCCCCAAAGTTCAATTCTTATTCCTTGAGAACTGCTAGTAGAAATATCTATTATATCTCCTCTTATACTAAATTCACCTCTACCGTCAATAAGATCAAATCTTTCATATCCTAAGTCTACAAGTTTTTGTTTTAATTCATCTAAATTGCACCTATCTCCTACTTTAAATTTTAATACATTTTTATAAAGAGAATTTTTAGATATAATTTTTTGCTTAACGGCTTCTATAGATGTTACTACTATAACATTTTGATTTTTATATATTTTATTTAATACATCTATTCTATCATAAAGTAAATCTTTACTTTCAGCAACATAATCATACGTTACTATTTCTTTTGGTGGTAAATAAAAAACTTTGTCTGTAAAAAATTTAAGATCCTCAACCAATTTTTGTGCTTGAATTGCATTATAAGTTATAAGTAAAACTGGTTTTCTTAAATTTATAGCAGAAAAAGCAATTATTTCAGCTTGAAGCACACCACTTAAGCCCGATATTCCTATCGGGCTTTTTTTATTTTCTATATCTTTTAAAAGATTTTTAAATTTTGAACTTTTATCAAGTTCTTTCAACAAAATATTCATTAATCTCTACTTCTTTCATCATTTTCTTGCCTTATAGGTTCTATTTCTTCCAGTTTTTCCATCTTGTCTTTTTCTCCCATACCTTTTCCTTTTCCACCAGAACCAGAACCTTTTTTAGGTTCTACTTTAATATCTTTTAGGCTTTCTTTTTCCTTCTCTTCAAATAACTTTTTAGCCAATGCATTAACTCTTTCTAAAGATTCTAAAAGTGCTTTTTTTATTCTTTTTAGATGTTCATCATCTTCATTTTCTTCATCTGCATTTCCTTTTCTTTTTTTATTAACATCTACATTTTCTTTATATTGCATTATAGCTTCTTCTTGAGATAGCTGTGGTGGTTCTTCTTTTATGAAATTTTCTAATACACCTTTTACATCAACTAACTTTTCTTCTTCGTTTTCGTCGTTTTCTTGCATTTCAAAACTCCTTTGAATTTTTCTTTACACATATATACTTTACCATAAAACAAAATAAAAAGCAAGAAAATAAGCGAAAAATACATGGAATTTTGTTACAACTTAATCAGGAAATATTTTACTCTAATAATATATTTTACATTTCAATTATATCATAAAATGGAATATTAATATCTTTTTTTGCTAATTTTATAATATTCATAGAAGTTTCAATAATTTTTTCTTTCAGATTTTCTACTATTTCAACACCTTGTGCTTTATTTTGGTATTTACTTTTTATGTATTTTTCAGTTGTTGGAAAAATATTTTGTACTAAAAATACTCTTTCCTTTCCTAATACTTTTCCAAAGACAAAGTTATAAACTTTCTTTCTAGTTTTCTTCTTACTTTCATATAAGGCTTTATATTTATCTACCTTACTAGATATAGGTACTTATCTTCACTTTGCTAAAAACAATTCCTAGAATACAAAAATCTACCTCCGAAAAGGTAGATTTTTATTAACATTTGCTACGCATTTATTTATCGGAGGTAGGGCTCCTAAGTAACATTTGCTCACCCATGCACTTATACCCTGCAAAACAGGGCTCAAGGCTAACATTTGATTTGGACAAGATACATTTAAAGTATCTATATTATTATATTTATTCTAACTTATTTTTTTAACAAAAGTCAATAGTTTTCAAAATTTCTACTTTTCTTATTACAGCTTAAGTTTTGAGTAATTATTGATAAATCGGTTTCGTAATTTTTATGAAAGAAATCTTTTAAAGTAACAAAAATACCAGATAAAGTGTTATACTCTAACTGGTATTTTATAATATTTTATTGTAATTCTACAGTTGCTCCAACTTCAGTAAATTTAGCTTTTAAGTCCTCAGCTTCTTCTTTACTTGCATTTTCTTTAACAGTCTTAGGAGCTCCATCAACTAAATCTTTAGATTCCTTTAGTCCTAAACCTGTAACATCTCTAACTAGTTTTATAACATCCATTCTTTTATCTCCAGCAGCTGTTAAAACAACATTAAATGATGATTTTTCTTCAGCTACTGGTGCAGCTGCTCCTCCAGCTGCTGGTGCAGCTGCTGCTACTGCAGATACTCCAAATTCTTCTTCTATGGCTTTTACTAATTCAGACAATTCTACAACTGTCATTTTTTTGATTTCTTCAATCATTTCTTCTTTATTCATTTTATAATCCTCCTATTTTTTATTTTAATTTTTAAAACTAATTTATTATGCTTCTTCTGAAGCTACTCCTTCAGATTCTTTTTTTATTCTTACTTGATCAAGTGCAATTGCAAATTTTGATATAGTTGCAAGTAATCCACCAGCAAGCATAGATAAAAGTTCTTGTCTTGATGGTAATTTTGCTAAAGTGGTTATTTCTTCAGCTGTCATTACCTTTCCCTCTACAACTCCACCTTTGATTTTATAATAATCATTGTTTTTTGTGAAATTATAAATTACTTTTATTGGGTCTAAAAATTCTGCTTCTGTCATTATAACTGCTGTTGGTCCACATAAAACTTCATCTAACCCCTCTAGTTTACATTCTTCTAATGCTCTTTTTGTAATGTTGTTCTTTATAACTTTATAATCAGCATTAATATTTCTTAATTCTGTTCTTAAATTTGTTACATCCTCAACATTAATTCCTCTGTAATCTGTTAAAAGTACTAAATTAGATTTCTTTATCTTTTCAGCTAATTTTGACACTTCTTCTTTCTTTAAATTTACATTTTTTTCACTTGCCATTTGTTTTCACCTCCTAGAAATAATTAAAATTTATATTTTTAAAATTAAAAATCTCGTTATTAGCCAAATTAAGACATATAACGAGTTTACTTAAATTTTTACCTCGGTAGGACTTATTTTAAACTTGCCTACTGTCTTTGGCTATTGTTTTCATATTTAATTAATTCTTTATTGTTCTATCCAGATTCCAGGTCCCATTGTAGTATTTATTGAAACACTTTTTACATATTGTCCTTTTGCTGATGCTGGTTTTGCTTTAATTATAGCATCCATAACAACCTGATAGTTTTCTTGTAATTTTTGTGCTCCAAATGAAACCTTTCCAAATCCTAAGTGAATTATATTAGTTTTATCTAATCTATATTCAACTTTACCAGATTTAATTTCTGATATAGCTTTTGCAACATCCATAGTAACTGTTCCTGATTTAGGGTTTGGCATTAAACCTTTAGGTCCTAATACTTTACCAAGTCTTCCTACTACACCCATCATATCAGGTGTTGCAACTACTACATCATAGTCAAACCAATTTTCATTTTGTATTCTTGGTATTAATTCTTCTCCTCCAACAAAGTCTGCTCCAGCTGCGGTTGCTTCGTCTGCTTTTGATCCTTTTGCAAATACTAAAACTCTTAATGTTTTACCTGTACCATTTGGTAATACTACAGTTCCTCTAACTTGTTGATCAGCATGCTTAGAATCTACTCCTAATTTAACATGTAATTCAACTGTTTCATCAAATTTTGCCTTAGGCATTTTTTCAATAAGTTGCATTGCTTCACTTATTGGGTATCTTTTATTTTTTTCAATAAGTTTTACACTTTCTTCATATCTTTTACTCATTTAAAATCCTCCTTTGGTTCTTACGAGCTTATAGCTCTCCCAATTTTTTATTTTATTAATCAACTACAGTAACACCCATAGAGCGAGCTGTACCTGCTACCATGCTTTCAGCAGCCTCTATTGATGCTGCATTTAAGTCTGGCATTTTTTCCTCAGCTATTTTTTTAATTTGTTCTCTAGTTATTTTAGCAACTTTATCTTTATTTGGCTTTCCAGATCCTTTTTGAATTCCAATTTCTTTTTTTATTAACACTGCAACTGGTGGAACTTTTGTTATAAAGTCAAAAGATTTATCTTTATAAACTGAGATAACAACTGGTATAATTAATCCTGCTTGACTTGCAGTTCTATCATTAAATTCTTTTACAAACTGCATAATGTTAATTCCACTTGAACCTAATGCAGGTCCTACTGGTGGAGCTGGTGTTGCCTTTCCTGCTTCTATCTGTAATTTAATTTGTTTTTCTACTTCTTTTTCTGCCATTATGAATTACCCTCCTCTTTAATCTAGTTTTTGAATTTGAGAAAATTCTACTTCAACTGGTGTTTCTCTACCAAACATAGAAACTAGAACTATCACTTTATTTTTGTCTTTTTTTATTTCTTTTACTGTTCCAGTATATCCATCTAATGGACCTCCTAGTATTTTTACACTATCTGAAACATCATAGTCAATATTTACTGGGACATTATCAAATCCCATCTTTCTTATTTCTTCATCTGAAAGCGGAATTGGATCAGTTCCTGAGCCAACAAATCCTGTGACTCCTCTTGTATTTCTAACTATATACCATGATTGTTCTGTTACAATCATTTTTATTAAAACATACCCTGGAAAAACTTTTTTCAAGTTTCTCTTTTTTTCATTATCTTTTATCTCTATTTGTTCCTCCATAGGAACAATTATGTCAAAAAAGAAATCTTCTAGTTCTCTATTTTTTATTGTTTTTTCAAGGTCAGTTTTCACTTTATTTTCATACCCTGAATATGTATGTACAACATACCATCTTGGAATCATATCATAATCTTTTCCGAGACATCTGCCTGACCTCCTTTATTTTCACCAGATTTATATATCTCTATTCTCCCTCTTTTTCTTCTGATGTATTATTTTCAGTACTCTCTTCTGCTTCATTTTGAGTTGTAACATTTACCTCGGTAACTGTACTTTCATCTTCTTGGCTTGTCTGATTTTCAGTATCTGTTTGGTCTTCTGTTTCATTAGTCTGAGTCTCACTTTCACCTTGTATAGATGTTTTAATAGCTTCCTGTAAGCGTGTTATTCCATATTTATTTAGACTATCAAAACCTAAATCTAAGACTAATACAATTAAAGCTATAATCACAACAAAAGCAATTACTGAAGCTGTACTATTAACAAGTTCTTTTGGTGTTGGCCAAACAACTTTCTTAAGCTCTGATTTCATTTCTTTAAAGTAGCTATTTTTTTGCTTTTTTTCTTTTACTTCTTTCTCCTTTTTAGGCATTTTGTTCCTCCTTAAAATAGCTTAGATTATTTTGTTTCTTTATGTGTTGTACGTTTCTTGCAAAATTTACAGTATTTAACTATTTCTAATCTATCTGTATTATTTCTTTTATTTTTTGAAGTCATGTAGTTTCTATTTTTACACTCTGTACATTCTAATATGATATTTTCTCTTGGTCCTTTTGCTGCCATAATGTAACACCTCCGAATTTTTCTAACTTTTTTAACGATGTGAACATATGTATACTTACATATGCCTAATTATTCTATCACTTTTAAAGCAATATGTCAACCTATTTTTTACCAGTTTTTGAAATATTTTTTTGCCTTTTGTTCTTATTTTTTTTAACAGAATACCCAAATTTCCCAATCTTCTTTCCTTGTGCATAATACCCACCATTAGAATATGAGATTAAATTACATTTACTTATGTCAAATGAGCCTTTTTCATTTATATATTTTTTATCTACATTTATTGCTAAAACTTCTGATATAAACATATGATGACTTCCAAGGTTTTTAATTTCTTTCACCTTACATTCAATTAATATAGGTGATTCTTTTATTGTTGGACACTTAACAAACTTTGCTTTTTCCTTATGTAGATTCATTTCTTTGAATTTATCATACTTTGCATCGCTTACTACACCACACCAGTCTGTGGATCTTGCTAAGTCTTTTGTTGTCAAGTTTATTACAAATTCTTTTTGGTCTTTTATTAAATTATAAGAATATCTTTCAGGTTTTATAGATATATATACCATTGCTGGATTTGTATTTATTACTCCAGTCCATGCAACTGTTATAATGTTTGATTTTTCCATTGTACCACAAGATACCATAACTGCTGGTATTGGATATATAAATGTTCCTGGTTTCCATGTTATTTTTGACATAAAACTCCTCCTATATTGATTTAAAAATTTTATCATATTTTAGTTTTTTTTAATTTTTTGTTTTTACATAGAAAAAGTCTAAATTAAAATTATATTTCTTATAATCTTAATTTAGACCTTTTAATAAAAATACAGAACTGGCGATGACCTATTTTCCCAGCAGGGTAACCTACTAGTATCTTTAGCACTA
>CAZUHD010000034.1:0-15850 GCA_964620415.1 uncultured Clostridium sp. | reverse complement strand
TACATTTTACCATTTTCATCAATATCTGACATAACGCAATAAGTTAAATTTTTATTCTTTATAAAATTTTCTAAATGATTTGATAATTCATTAATAAATTTGCTAATGAAATTAGAAAAACTTTTTTCTATTTCATTTGATAAATCTCTTTTATTATTATTAAAATCTAATTGCATATATATCTGCCTCCTTTATTAAATTTTTATATTGGGAATATTTAGAATGTAGAAAATAAAATTTTATGAAACAATTTATTAAAGAAAATAAATAGTTATAAATTAATAGCAATATATCATAAATTTTATATTTTTTCAATCTTAAATGCATATTTATATGAATAAAATTTCTAAATATGCTTGTAAAATTATAAATATTATGTTAAAGTAAAGACAATAAATTGATTGATATTTGTATCAGTCGCCTAAGAGAGCCAAAAAGTTGTAGATATCTACGTCATTGGCACCAAAATTAGTTCTATTCGAACTAATTTTTTTTTGACACGGCTATTTCATAAATCATTACAATTTGTAACATTCTCTATAACTTGTATAAGTAGTGAGTCATTCATTAAGCAATTAAACATATTTGATTTTATTGTTTTCTTGCTTGTTTTCAAGAATTGCTTATGAATACTCACACTTAATTTTCTAAATATTCCATAAATAATAAATGTCAAATTTACGACTGTTGGTGACGAATTTCAAAAAGACATAAAAAATTTTGAAGGAGATGTATTATAATATGGCAGATATGGTAAAACAAAATAATGAAGTTTTTGGAAATTATTATAATAGAATAAATGATCTAATATTAAGAACTAAGCAAAACGTTGCTAAGAATGTTAATTATGAAATGGTAGAATTATATTTTGAAATAGGTTCTACTATAAATGAATTAATAGAAAACTATAATTTAGAAGCATCTCAAAATGAAATAATGAAATTATTTTCTGAAAAACTAACGAGAGAATTTGGACAAGGTTTTAGTGTTCCGAGCTTAAAGAAAATGAAAAAGTTTTATTTAACTTATAGAGGTGGTTCCACATTGTGGAACCAGTTGAGTTGGAGTCATAATCGATTAATAATGAACATTGATGATGAAAATAAAAGAAATTTTTATTTAGAGGAAACAATAAAATCTAATTGGAGTGTTAGGCAATTAGAAAGACAAATAAATAGTTTTTATTATGAAAGACTTTTATCTACAAGTGAAAATCATAAGGAAGAAGTAAAAAATGAAATAAATCTTTTAGAGAAAAAAGAAAAGGTGCAAGATTTTATTAAAGATCCATATGTTTTAGAGTTTTTGGACATTAAAGATAGAAGATTTTTAGAAAAAGATTTAGAATTTAATTTACTTGAACATCTTTCTGAATTTTTATTGGAACTTGGTAGAGGATTTTCTTTTGTATCAAGGCAAAAAAGAATTGATGTAGATGGAGATAATTTTTATATAGATCATGTCCCATTATTTTAGATAATACATTTGCAGGCATTCCTGATTCAATACATCTTGTTGCAAAAGTATGACATAACATGTGTTGATTAACGTCATATCCTTTACCAATGTTATAATGTTAACAAAATCTTTTAAAAGTCATATTTAATTGGCTGGTAGAATAATAGGTATTTCCTTTCAAATTAAAAAATAACAAGTTTTCTGTATTAGATTGATACTCTTTATTAATATATTCTTTCAAAATAGTTTCTGTTTGATTATCCATAATAATATCACGAATACCACTTTTAGTTTTCGTATAATTTCCCATAATAGTTTTATAATTTTTATCTCTTGTTAAAGTACGTCTAACATGAATTAACCTATTTTTAAAATCAATGTCATCAATATTTAGAGCATTAACTTCTCCCATTCTCATGCCTGTATATAAGCTTAATAAAAATTGATAGTGATATTTATATGCCGTATCTTTTTGAATTGATTCAATAAATAACTTTTGTTCATCAATTGTAAATCCAATCACTTTTTTGTTAGGTTTACAAGATTTAGGTTTTGTAAATTCATATTTATCATCTAAAAAATTATATTTCAATATACTTCTTCTAACTGATACCTTAAATACATTATTAACAATTCCATATATTTTTTCAATAACAGAGTTAGAAAATTTAGCAATATATAAGGAAGTCTTTCACGTCTTGTTTAGCTATTTTCTGTATTTCCATATCAGCCATATAATGAGTACATATTTGCTTGTAAGTACCTAATTTTCTTGCATAAGAACCCTCACTTAATTTATTAAGTTTAAATTCATTATCAATAAGTTCTTTGGCTAAATCTTTAAATAAGATTTTATTTTTATCTACGTAAGTATTCGTATTTAATTCTGTTATAAGTTTTTCTATTGCATAAATAGTAAAAATGATGTATGATACAGCTAAATAGAGGTGGGTGTAAAAATGAATAAATTAGATATAACGAGATTATTACGAGAAAAGCAAATTATAAAAATTGGTAAATTAAATAAAAATGTAATAAATATACTAGAATTACAATGTAAAGATAAAAATATAAAAATTGGATATGATAGAATAAGCCATTGTAATAAACACAAACCTGATTTTGAGAACGAACAATCATATAATAAAAGCATGGAATTATTACCAGATATTATAAATAATCCTGATTATGTAGGATACAATTCAAATAATAATAGTATTGAATATATAAAAAGAATTGATGATGTGACTTTAGTTGCTGTAAGATTTAAAGAAAGAGGAGATTTGTTTTTAAGGAGTGTTTATCCAATAACAGAAAGTAAATTGCAAAATGGAATTGAATTAAATAAATATAAAAAGTATAAGTAAAAGGATACTATATTTCAAGTATCCTTTTTTATATAGTTATTTCGTGGGACGGCGTACCCCAACATCTCTTTACAGACCAGTATTATGGCGTGATAGCTGCCTTTCTATCCTCAAATAACTATATTTATATTATATGCTATTATCTTCTTGTTATTCCTATAATACACTATTTGTAGGCAAAAGTCAATAGTAAACTGCAATATTTCTACTAATTAGGAAATTTAAAATTTGTTTTTTGTATCTTGTAAATAGAAGAAAAGAAAAACAAGTTTTACAAAATGGTATTTTTTTATTTTGTGAGTGCAATAAAGGGTGCAGTATAAACACATAGTCAATATATGACATACCTATAATGAAAATGTACGGAAGCGGTAAGTAATACAATATAGGTAATAAAAATGTAATAAACTACCCCGCCGCTTGCGACGGGGTAGTTTATTATGATTCAATTTTGCAACATAATGTTGCAAAATTACCATGGACAACAATTACTACAATTATGGATAAAATAAAAGATGACAGTGAAAGAATATGGTATGTAGAGAAAACATTAGAAAATTTGTGGCCTAGAACAATACTTGAACATCACCAGATAATAAAATAAGCAATTACAAGGAAACATTACCAACAGAACTCGGTAAAAAAGCTTTAGAAATGTTAAAAGATCCATACATTTTTGATATTGAAGGTTATGGTACATCACCATTAGAAAAAGATATAGAGGATGCTTTAGTTGATAATATTACAAATTTACTTTTAGAATTTGGAAATGGTTTTGCGTTTGTAGGAAGACAATATCATTTAGAAATTGAAGGAGAAGATTATTATATAGATTTATTATTTTATAATCTAAATTTAAAATGTTATGTAGTAGTCGAATTAAAAACTGTAAAATTCGCACCAGAATTTGCAGGAAAATTAAACTTTTATTTAAATGCAGTAGATATGTTATTAAAAAAAGAAGATGATAATCCAACAATAGGAATTTTACTATGTAGAGATGAACACAAATTAACTGCTGAATTAGCATTAAAAGATGTAAATAAACCAATAGGAGTAGCTGAATATAAATACTTACAGGAGGCTCTAGAATATTTAGCGAATAATTTGCCAAGTATTGAAACACTAGAGAAAAGATTAAATAATAAAGAAGAGAGTTAATATTGTAAGAGGATTTAGAAATATGAATTATATAAAGAATTTAACAATACAAGGATTAAAAAAAATTTAAAAATTCTTATATAGAGTTTGATAAAAATATAAATATTATTATAGGAGAAAATGAATCAGGGAAAAGTACTATACTAGAAGCAATTAATATATGTATAAATCAACTATATAGAAATGTAGACAAATCTATAATAAAAGATTTATTAAATATAAATAATGTAAAAAAATTTGAAGAAAATCCTTCGATGGAGAATTTACCTAAAATAGAAATTGAAATAGAATTTAATTTAGATAATAATTCAAAAAATAATTTTTTATTTTATGGAATGCATAATCAAGATGAAAGTGAAAAATATGGAATCAAATATATATGTGAACTGAATAAAGAGTTTGAACAGGATGTGTTTGAATTTATACAAGAGAAAAAATACCATATGAGTATTATGAAATGAAGTGGACTACTTTTCAGGGAGCATCTTTTAATATTCTGAAGTATATAAAAAGAGCAAGGGACGTCAAAAGCCTTTGTTCTAATTTATTTTATGGAGATTTAACGTTACAGTTACAAGTAGAATATAGTTTTATTTATTAGATTATATAAAATTATTTTGATTGTTGGAATATAGGACATTCTAATTATAATATACTTTGAATAAAGAAAAGGAGTGTCTTATGAAAATAATTAACATGAAAAGAAAAAATATTTTAAAAATTACGGCAATAATTGCATTTATACTAATGATAGGAATATTTACAACTTCTTTTGGTATGCAGCATTATTATAATGTTGACTTTTCAACAGGATTAGTAACTGCAAGTACTCTAAATGTAAGAAGTGGTCCAGGAACACTATATAAAGTTGTTACTACCGTTAATAAAAATGAATATATTAGAGTTTTTGCAGGAGTGGGGGACTGGTATATTGTACAAGTGGAAGGAGATTACGTTGGAGCAGTAAATAAGAAATATGTAAAACCTATTTATCCAAATTCATCAAATGGTGGAAATACACAAACACAATCTACGATGAATTCAAATGAAAAAGAAGTCTTTAATTTAATTAATCAGCAAAGGATTAATAATGGATTAACAGCTTTAAAAGTAGACGAAGAAGTACAAAAAGTAGCAAGAATAAAAGCAGAAGACATGGCTAAAAACAATTATTTTTCTCATACATCTCCAACATATGGATCTCCATTTGATATGTTAAAGAGTTTTAAAATATCATATAACACTGCGGGAGAAAATATAGCTACAAATTCAAGTAATAGTGGAGCTGTTAATGCTTGGATGAATTCATCAGGACATAAAGCTAATATTTTAAACTCTAATTTTAACTATACAGGAATAGGAGTAGTTAATAGTTCTAAATATGGTAAAATTTTTGTACAAATGTTTATAGGAAAATAATTATAATATATGATTGTAAGATTTTTAAAATTAAAGTTAACAAGGAAGAGCAAGCAAAATATGAGTTTGCTCTTCCTTAATTATTATGTTATAAAAAAGAAAAATGCAAATAAAACTTGTGTTCTTTTACTTATACTTATTGATAAAAAAATTACTTTGTGTTATTATACTATAGGTAAAAATAAACATATTATTTTGGAGGCAAAAAAATGATTAGAAAATTAGCTAAATGTATAGGAGAATATAAGAAAGAAACAATATTAACACCAGTATTTGTGGGATTTGAATGCGCCTTTGATGTAATAATTCCATTTTTAATGGCATTTTTGATTGATAATGGAATAAATAAAGGAGATAGTAAAACAATTATAGGGATAGGAATTTTGCTTGTTATATGTTCATTTATTGCAATATATACAGGGGTAAAATCAGGCAATTATTCAGCAAAAGCAACAGCTGGATTTGCGAAAAATATTAGAAGAAAAATTTATTACAATGTACAAGATTTTTCATTTTCAAATATTGATAAATTTTCTACTTCAAGTATTATAACAAGACATACTACAGATGTAAATAATGTACAAATGGCATTTCAGATGATAATAAGAATGGCTGTAAGAGCACCACTTATCATTATATTTTCTTTAATAATGACATTTATAATAAATGCGAAACTTGCTTTAATATTCTTGCTAGCTATACCATTTTTAGGATTTGGTCTATATTTTATTGCAACAAAAGCACATCCTATATTTGAAAAAGCAATGTCAATATATGATAAACTTAATAATACTGTTGAAGAAAATGTAAGAGGAATTAGAGTAGTAAAATCATTTGTAACTGAGGACAAAGAAATAGAGAAATTTAATGAAACATCTGAACTTATTTATAAAGAATTTTCAAGAGCTGAAAGATTAGTTGCTTTAAATAACCCATTGATGCAACTTACAGTAGGAATAATCATTTTACTTATATCATGGTTTGGTGGAAAAGAAATTGTTGTAAATAATTTAACAACAGGTGAATTTACAAGCTTAATATCATATACTATGCAAATATTAATGTCTTTAATGATGCTTTCTATGGTACTTGTTACAATACTTATTTCAAGAGCATCAGGAGAAAGAATAGTAGAGATTATTGATGAGAAAAGTAATTTAACAAATAAAGAAAATGCTATAAAAGAAGTAAAAGATGGTTCTATAATTTTTAAAAATGTTGACTTTAGCTATGTAAATGATAAAAATAAATTGTGTTTAAAAAATATAAACCTAAATATTAAATCAGGGGAAACAGTAGGAATAATTGGTGGTACAGGTTCTTCAAAATCGACATTAGTTCAATTAATACCTAGACTTTATGATGTAACATATGGAAAAGTTGAAGTTGGGGGAATAGATGTTAGAGATTATGATATTGAATCTTTAAGAAACCAAGTAGCTATGGTATTACAAAAAAATGAACTATTTTCAGGAACAATAAAAGAAAACTTGCGCTGGGGAAAAGAGGATGCAACAGATGAAGAAATTGAGCATGTTTGTAAACTTGCACAAGCAGATGAATTTATAAAAACATTTCCAAATGGATATGACACCTATATAGAACAAGGTGGTACAAATGTATCAGGTGGTCAAAAGCAAAGATTATGTATTGCAAGAGCTTTACTAAAAAGCCCAAAGATACTTATTTTAGATGATTCAACAAGCGCTGTGGATACTAAAACAGATAGCTTAATAAGGAAAGCATTTAGAGAAAGTATTCCAAATATAACAAAAATTATAATTGCTCAAAGAATTTCATCTGTAGAAGATGCTGATAAGATTATTGTTTTAGATAATGGCGAAATAAATGGAATAGGAACTCATGAAGAATTACTTGCCTCTAATGAGATTTACAAGGAAGTATATTATTCACAAGTAAAAGGAGGCGAAGAATAATGCAAAAGGAACAAAAAAGTAGAATGGATTTTAAGGTTTTAGGGAGAGTTTTAAAATACATTATGAAAAGTTACAAATTAAGATTATTTTTTGTAATTATTTCCCTTTTATTAAGTACAATATCATCAGTTGGAGCAAATTTATATTTACAAACATTGATCGATGATTATATAATGCCACTTGTTGGAGAAACAAATCCTAATTATGGTTTACTTATGCAAGCGATACTAACAATGGCTTCAATTTATGGGGTTGGGGTAATTGCTGGATTTTTATCAAGTAGATTAATGGTAAAAGTTTCTGAAGGAACATTAAAACAAATTCGTGATGAAATGTTTGTTAAAATGGAAAAATTGCCATTAAAGTATTTTGATACACATTCTCACGGAGATATAATGAGTCGTTATACAAATGATACAGATACATTGAGTCAAATGATATCTGAAAGTATACCAAAAATGTTTTCTGTAGTTACAACAGTAGTTGTGATATTTGTTTCAATGATTGTAACTAATATATATTTAACATTAGTTGTTTTAGCATTTTTAGGAATAATACTTATCGTAACAAGATTTATGACATCAAGAAGCGGTAAATATTTCATTAAACAACAAGAATCTGTTGGTAAATTAAATGGATATATAGAAGAGATGATAAATGGACAAAAAGTAGTAAAAGTTTTCTGCTATGAAGATAGAGCAAAAGAAAGATTTGATAAATTAAATGAAGAATTGTCAGAAAATGTTTATAATGCAAATAAATTTGTAAATTGTATAGGTCCTGTAAACGGAAATCTTGGTAATACTCTATATGCAGTAATTGCAGTAGCTGGAGGACTATTTGCAATAAATGGAATTGGAAATATTACAATAGGATTAATAGTCGCATTTTTACAACTAAGTAAAACTTTTATAAGACCAATAAATGAAATTTCTCGTCAATTAAATTCATTAGTTATGGCAGTTGCAGGTGCAAAAAGAATATTTGAGTTTATGGATGAAGAGCCAGAAGCAGATGATGGTAAAGTTTGCTTAGTAAATGTAAAAGAAGAAGACGGAAAACTTATAGAAGTTCCTGAAAGAACAAATAAATGGGCATGGAAATATCCTCAACCAGATGGAAAAATAGAATATATTAAACTTGCAGGACGTATTGATTTTATTGATGTAGATTTTGGATATGAAGAAGGAAAAACAGTTTTACATGATATTAGTTTATACGCAAAGCCAGGGCAAAAAATTGCATTTGTTGGAGCAACAGGAGCAGGAAAGACTACAATTACCAATTTAATAAATCGTTTTTATGATATTAAAAATGGAAAAATTATTTATGATGGAATAAATATAAATGAAATTAAAAAAGATGATTTAAGACTTTCTCTTGGAATGGTTCTTCAAGATACAAATCTTTTCACAGGAACTATTAAGGATAATATTAGATATGGAAAAGATGATGCAACAGATGAAGAAGTTATTGAAGCTGCTAAACTTGCAAATGCACATGATTTTATTACTAGACTTCCAAACGGATATGATACAGAAATCACAGGAGATGGAGCAAGTTTGTCTCAAGGACAAAGACAGCTTCTTGCAATAGCAAGATGTGCTCTTTGTAATCCTCCAGTAATGATACTTGATGAAGCAACTTCAAGTATTGATACTAGAACAGAAAAGATTGTTCAAGATGGAATGGATAAATTAATGGAAGGAAGAACTGTATTTGTAATAGCTCATAGACTTTCAACTGTTAGAAATGCAAAGGCAATCATGGTTTTAGATGGAGGAAGGATAATTGAAAGAGGAAATCATGAAGATTTAATTGCTGAAAAAGGGCAATATTATAAATTATATACTGGTGTATTTGAATTAGAATAAAATAAATATGAAAGGATGAAATGATTGATGTTAAATCAATTTTCAAGAACAGAATTATTAATAGGAGAAGAAGGAATAGAAAAATTACAAAATGCAAAAGTGGCTGTATTTGGAATTGGAGGAGTGGGCTCTTTTGTTGTCGAAGGCTTAGCAAGAGCAGGAATTGGAAGTTTTATTTTAGTAGATGATGATAAAGTATGTTTGACTAATTTAAATAGACAATTAATTGCGACTCACAAAACAGTTGGAAAACTTAAAGTAGAGGTGGCAAGAGATCGAATATTAGATATTAATCCAAATGCAAAAGTAGAGATATTTCAGGAATTTTTTATGCCTCAAAGCAAGGATTTTTTAGATAATTCGGTTGATTATATTGTAGATGCAGTAGATACCGTCACTGCTAAAGTAGAATTGGTTATAAGAGCAAATAAATTAAATATTCCAATAATATCTTGTATGGGTACAGGAAATAAATTAGATCCAACAAAATTTGAGGTAACAGATATTTACAAAACAAGTATCTGTCCTTTAGCTAAAGTTATGAGAAAGGAACTAAAAGCTAGAGGAATTACAAAACTTAAAGTGGTTTATTCAAAAGAAGAACAAATTAAACCTAAAGAGAATATGGAAAACAGTTGTAAGGCAGGCTGTATCTGTCCTCCAGGAACAAAAAGAAAATGTACAGCAAGAAATCAAATTCCAGGAAGTATTTCTTTTGTTCCATCAGTAGCAGGTTTGATTATAGCTGGAGAGGTAATAAAAGATACAATAAAAATATAGAAAGAGAGGTTTAAGATGAATAAAAAGGTAATTATTGGAATATGCGTAATTATAATTTTAGTTGTAATTGTAGGTGTTTTTATTAAAGCTGATATTTTTAAGGAAAATACTAGTAATCAAAATGCAACAGAATCTTATATACCAGAAAATATAAGTGTTAATAATCAAAATATACCTGATATTGATAATAATTCAAAACCAGAAGAAATAAACCGCAAAATAGAAAATGTAACAATAGAAGTTTTACAAGAAACAATATCTCGCGGATCAGTGGAAATTTTAATTACTGATAATAACGAAAATCATTATGGTTGGGGTGTAGAATTTAAAATACAACAAAAGGTGAATGGAGAGTGGAAAGAATTAAATTATGTATCTGATAATTTATCTTGGATTGATATAGCGTATGGATTAAATGAAAATAATCAATTAAATCAAAAATTAGATATAGAAAAATATTATGGTAAATTAAGTAATGGAATATATAGAGTTGTAAAACCTGTTTATGATAATGAGTACATTGATATATATTCTAATGAATTTGAAATTAAATAATAGATAGGTTTACAAAAGTATTCATTTATAAAAAGAAGATGAAAAAAATGCAAGTAATTAGAAAAATATTAAAAGGAAGAAAATTAAAAAACATTGCAATTTGTTGGATAAAAATTTAGAGCTTTTAATTATTCCTATAGAAAAAGAAAAAAAAAAAAACAAAAGTAAAAAGAGTTTAGCTGGTTTTTTATCCCAATATGCCAATTCTAATTTAATAAACAGAGAAGAAAATGTATGGTATGATGAGGCAAAATGATACAAATATTATACTTAGATATTTATTAAATGATAGTGTAGAATTAGATAAAAAAATTGAAAAATTAATAAAAGACAAAGGTTAGTTCTAATCTTTGTTTTTTAAATCATTTTGACAATAGTTAGGAAGAATAACAGAAAGAATGGTTATTAAAATGAAAGATATAGATTTTACAGGAAAAAGAGGAAGAATAGTATGAAAGAAAAGAAACTTGGATTTGGTTGTATGCGACTTCCAAAAAAAGATGGAGAAGTTGATTATGAACAATTTAACAAAATGATTGACTACTATATGGAACAGGGTTTTAATTATTTTGATACGGCACATGGCTATTTAGGTGGAAAAAGCGAAATAGCTATTAGAGAATGTTTGGTAAAAAGATACCCTAGAGATAGTTATATATTAACAAATAAATTAACTGATTCATATTTTGAAACAAAAGAAGACATTAGAACATTTTTTTCAAAACAATTAGAATGGACAGGTGTAAATTATTTTGATTATTATTTGATGCATGCACAAGATAGAAATACATATCCTCATTTCCAGAAAACAGATGCATATAGTGTTGCTTGTGAATTAAAGAAAGAAGGAAAAATAAAACATTTTGGAATTTCTTTCCATGATACAGCTGAAATGTTAGAGGAAATATTAACTGAACATCCAGAAATAGACATTGTTCAAATTCAATTTAATTATATGGATTTTAAAAATTCTAGTGTACAAAGTGAGAAAGTATATAATGTTTGCCGTAAATTTAATAAAAAAGTTATTGTAATGGAGCCAGTAAGAGGCGGTAAATTAGTTAATTTACCAGACGAAGCAAAGAAAATATTTGATGATTTAGGACAAAATTTAAGCTATGCAAGTTATGCTATTCGCTTTGCAGCATCATTTGATGGAATATTTATTGTTTTATCAGGTATGTCCGATTTTAAACAACTAAAAGATAATGTTGATTATATGAAGGACTTTAAAAAGTTAACGACCGAAGAATTAGAAGCTATTGATAAAGTTACAGATATTCTAAACGGAATGGGAGGTATTTCTTGTACAGGTTGTCGTTATTGTATAGAGGGATGCCCGAAGAAAATATTAATTCCTGATTTATTTTCTTGTTATAATAGCAAAGTACAATTTGGAGATTGGAATAGTGATTACTATTATGAAATATATACAAGCAATAATGGAAAAGCAAGTGATTGCATTAAATGCGGTAAATGTGAAAAAATATGTCCACAGCATTTACCAATAAGACACTATCTTGAAAATGTTAGTAAAAAATTTGAGTAAAGGTTAAAATTAAATTAAAGAAATTATTCAAAAATGTTATTTAAGTTTCGGTATTTTTTTATAAACATATTTAAAATACGAAATTAGCTGTTTTAATTGGCAAATATTTCCAATATTTTATATATTAATAGAATTTATTAAATGATATAGATTTTGAATTTTGAAAAAAGCCGAAACTTAAAAAAATGTTAATGTTGACAAAGTAAAGGATATATGTTATTATAATATTGTAAAAGATGAGATGATAACTTATACTTATTTCTCCATCTTTTCAATATATGATATATTGACCGTGTATCATATTATTATCGTTTGTTGTTCATAGTAATGAGAAGGAACAAAAATAAAAGCACACCTTAAAGCGATTCGGTGTGCTTTTAGTATGTAAAGTATACTATTCTTAACCGCGATTGTTTCCACTAGACAATATTATTACTAATACAACTAGAAAAACAATCAGTTCGTTTGTGTCCATATTTTCTCCTTTCTGGAGGTAATGAAGAAATGAACAAGATTATTATATTATAATTTATATTATTCTACAAAGTCAATTTTAAAATTATTTTGTTTTCCATATTTATTGATAATTTATTTCTTTTATATTATAATGCTTATGGAAATGGTATTAATTTATTTAAATGAAAGGAAGCAGAATTTAATACTTTTTTCTTTATATTGCTAAGAGATACTTATAATTATATAATACATGGGTATTATATTAATAAAGTATATTGAAATGAGGTTATTGTAAGAAAATTAGGAGCAAATTATGGAAGAAAAAATATTACAATTTAAAAATTTAATAAATGAAAGTAATAATATTGTGTTTTTTGGAGGGGCAGGAGTATCTACTGAAAGCGGTATTCCTGACTTTAGAAGTAAAGATGGATTGTATAATCAAAAATACAAATATCCACCAGAGACGATATTAAGCCATAGTTTCTTTGTAAACTACACTGATGAATTTTATAAGTTTTACAAAGACAAAATGAATAGTTTAAAATATGAGCCTAATATAACACATATAAAACTTGCTTTTCTTGAAAAATGTGGGAAACTTAAGGCAATTATAACACAAAATATAGATGGGCTACATCAAAAAGCGGGATCTAAAGTGGTGTATGAATTACATGGAAGTGTGTTAAGAAATTATTGTATGAAATGCCACAAATTCTATAGTGCAGAATATGTATTTAACAGCAGTTCTATTCCAATGTGTAGTTGTGGTGGAATAATAAAACCAGATGTCGTACTTTACGAAGAAGGACTAGATGAGAAAATTTTGGTAAAATCAGTAGATGCAATACAAAATGCAGATTTATTAATTGTTGCTGGAACTTCTTTAACTGTCTATCCTGCAAGTGGTTTAATTAATTACTTCAAAGGTAAAAATCTAGTGCTACTTAATAGAGATGCTACGCCTTATGATTATAAAGCAAATTTAGTTATAAATGAAAGTTTAGGTAAAATATTTGAACAAATTTAATTGACAATATACATTTTTTCGCGTATAAAATAATCAATAAATTAATTTGAAAGGATGATAAAAATGAAAGATATAATAATTTCTAATGATGTGAAATATATAGGAGCAGATGACAAAGATTTAGATTTGTTTGAAAATCAATATGTTGTTCCAAATGGTATTTCATATAATTCATATGTAATTCTTGATGATAAAATAGCAATTATGGACACAATAGATAAGAGAAAAACAGAAGAATGGTTAAATAACTTAGAAAAAGCATTAAATGGTAGAATACCTGATTATTTAGTAATTTCACACATGGAGCCTGACCATTCTGACAATATTAAAAATTTAGTTGATAAATACCCTAATATAAAACTAGTTGGAAATAATAAAACTTTTGCTTTTTTGCCTCAATTCTTTAATATTTGCGATTTAGACTCAAGAAAAATTGAAGTAAAAGAAGGAGATATTCTAGACTTAGGCAAGCATAAATTACATTTTATTATGACACCAATGGTTCACTGGCCTGAAGTAATGATGGAATATGAAGAAACTGAAAAAATATTATTTACAGCTGATGCGTTCGGAAAATTTGGTTCATTAGATGCTGACGAAGATTGGGATTGTGAAGCAAGAAGATATTATTTTAATATAGTTGGAAAATATGGAGTGCAAGTCCAGGCTGTATTAAATAAAGTAAAAGGACTTGATATACAAAAAATTTGTCCTTTGCATGGACCTATATTAAAAGAAAATTTATCTTATTATATTAATAAATATGATATATGGAGTAAATACGAAGTAGAAAGCGAAGGTGTTTATATTGCTTGTGCTTCTATACATGGTAATACTTATAAGGTATGTGAAAAATTAAAAGAAATTTTAGAGCAAAAAGGTGCTAAAAAGGTTGTACTCTCTGATTTATCAAGAGAAGACTGGGCTGAAGCTTTGGAAGATTCTTTTAGGTATGGAAGAATAATATTTGCTTCATCTACTTACAATATGGAAATTTTTACACCACTTAGAAATTTATTATTGAATTTAAGAGAAAAAGGCTTCCAAAACAGAAAAGTAGGTATCATAGAAAATGGAACATGGGCACCTAATGCTGCTAAATGTATGAAAGATCTTTTAACTACTATGAAAAATATAGAAATAGTAGAGCCAGTTGTTACAATAAGATCTACATTTAAAGATAGCGATATTGATAATTTAAATGCACTTGCAGATGCAATATTAAAATAATAATTTACAAAATAAGGACTATTAAAACATAGTTCTTATTTTTATTTTCAGTAAAATGAAAAATTTAAAACAATTGTAACTGTAACAAAAATGAGCTTTAAAAATTTTTTTATTTAGTATTAGTAAAGAGAATTATTAAATATGAGAAACTGAGTTAAATTTTTGGGTATAGTTTTAATAATAACATTTGTAGTTTCAATTGCAATTTTATCTATAAATTGTTATGTTAAATTTTCTACTAAAAAACAAATTATAAGTGAAGATGATTGTTCAAAATTACAAGATATAGATTGTATAATTGGTTTAGAAACTGGTATATAGGCAATAAACCTAGTCATATATGCTAGAAGATAGATTACTAGAAGCTATAAACTTATATGAAAACAATGTATCAATAAAAATAATAATGAGTTATAGTATGAAAAAATATATCAATTTTAAATAAAATCCTAAAAAGGATTGTTCATAAAATGCTTAAATTACAGTAACCTAGCTACAATGTGTAATTGACAGATTTACATAATTATGGTATAATTAAATTTAGTATAGCCGATTGGTTATATCAGAAATTCGGATCGAGAGGAGAGAAACAACATGGTAATGAAGAGTTACCTTGTAGCAAATTCGATTCCCAGAATAGGGGAACAGTACGAGGGTACTCGTATTGAACACACCGAAAACGGAATTAGAAAGAGCTGGGTTTTGACTAGTGAGGTGGTGAACTATAAAAGCTTCCATGTCACGCCTAACGTGACGGTGTGTATTATCGAAACGAGAATTCGTGTTTACTGCGCTCTAGTTGCTCTTCAGTTTTAGATTGAGAACTCTTCCTTCAAAAACGACACTGTTTGCAATACTTTGCAGATGGTGTCGTTTTTGGATTGCTACGTATTGGCAGCAACTTGTGGGTTAAAGCCCTATAGTATGCTACAAAAAAATGTTTTATTTTCATCGCAATATAGATGTTATTAGAATATATGTTACTAGTCACCCATAATAAATATAAAATAATTACCAACAAAATATTACAAAGC
>CAZUHD010000033.1:9829-15918 GCA_964620415.1 uncultured Clostridium sp. | reverse complement strand
AAATTTTTTATATTTTTTTACACACTTTTTACACATTATTTTAGCTTCAAAAAAAGATGAACCTTTTCAGTTCATCTTCTTTTTAATTTTTTCATGTTTTCATAAATGTTTCTTTATCTATTATTGGTGCTTGATGCTCTCTTATATAAATACTTCCTCGTGATTAATCTTTTTCGTACATCTTAAATAAGCAATAGTATATATCTTAGATACTTTTTGTCAAATACCTAAAACTAGACATTTTCTCCCTGTCCTTTCTTATTATTTTCATAGATAAATAATCCTATTCCTACTGCAAACAAAACTATACTAATCCATTGTGAAGTAGATAGTCCTAATAGAATTCCCCTTATTGCATCTCCTCTATAAAATTCTATAATAAATCTTACTATACTATATAAAACGGCATATAAAGCTAATGTTTTATATGTTCCTATATATCTTTTATAAGTTATTAATAGTATTATAAAAATAATCAAATTACATATACTTTCTACTATTTGAGTTGGAAATAATGGTATTTCTGTTGGTGCATATGGAGTGTTATGAAATGTTATACTTCCGAATCCATGGTATTCTTGCCCATAACAACATCCTGCACATAGACATCCAATTCTTCCTATTGCATGAAATATTGGTACTGTAGGGCATAAAATTATTATTAATTTTTTAAATGAAATTTTAAATGTTTTTGAATATACTAATATTCCTAAAACTCCACCAATTAATCCGCCATAAAAGACAAATCCTCCTTGCATTATTCTAATTAAAGTTTCTTTCCAACCTAAATTGCTAATAATTGATGGTAACTCTGGAATAATTGTTATTATATATAATAATTTTGATCCTATTCCTATTCCTATTAAAGCAAAAAGTGTGCAATAAAATATATCTTCTTTCTTAATATCATAATATCTTGAAAAGTAAAATACACCAAATAATATTGCTACTACTATTCCTATAAAGCCTATAATGCCATATGTAGGAATTTCTCTTCCAAAAATATAAATACTTGGTAACATATTAACCTATACCTTATTAATCATTAATCATAATTTAAAACCATACAATCTTCATATGGTTTTAAATTATTTATATTTTCAATTTCTATATTAAGATAATGCTTCTGAGCATGCTGCAAGTCCTCCTACGCTTCCAACACAAGCTGTACATGCAATAAACACTAGAGCACATAATATACATCCTATTATAGAACATACTAAACCTGCCGTAGCAATACCTGATGGTGCTTTCTTCTTTGCTACTATTCCAAGTACTATACCTACAACTCCTAATATTATTCCTACAACATTTAGTCCAATAAATGAAAATATTATGCTTGCTATTCCTAATACCAATGATGCTACTGCCATTATATAATCCCCCTTTCATTCTTCATATTTCTACAATTTTTTCGTTCTCATATAAAAAGTAAATATGTAATATGAAATATTATATATTTTTTTGACGATTTTTGTCAATGATTTTGGTAATATTTTTAGAACAAAATAATTGATTTTTCCTAAGGCATGGAACTATTGTAAATAAATAGACTTGCGTATTTCATTTGTTAAAAATAAAATCCTGTTGATGAAATAAAGCCATATCTTAGGAAAAAAATAGTTCGGCATTGCAAGAAAATTTTTCTCTACACCAATACTCTTTTTAGATTTTCTATCAGTACTCAAGTCTAACTTAAAATTTCTTTAGCAAAATGTATATTATTTACCTAAATATGTACAAACTTATAATAAAAATGTCAATATTAATATTGTAAAATTCATATTAATATTGTATAATACAAAAAGTTTTAACCTGAAAGGAGTATTAAAAATGGAAAAAACAATAGTAAAAGATTTATATAAAAACACAAAACAATTTGAAAACAAAGAAATTACTATAGAAGGATGGGTTCGTACAATTAGAGACTCTAAAACATTTGGATTTATTGAATTAAATGATGGATCATTTTTCAAAAATGTTCAAATAGTAATTTCAGATAGATTAAATAATTTCAAAGAACTTGTAAAACTTACTATAAGTTCTTCAATTAAAGTCACAGGTATATTAGTACTCACAGAAAACTCTAAACAACCATTTGAAATACAAGCAACTAATATAGAAATTTTAAATATATGTGATAGTGATTATCCATTACAAAAAAAGAAACACTCTTTTGAATATTTAAGAACGATTTCACATTTACGTCCACGTGCCAATACATTTTATGCAGTATTTAGAGTTCGTAGTGTACTTTCTTACGCCATACACAAATTCTTCCAAGAAAGAGGCTTTGTATATGTTCATACTCCAATTTTAACATCAAGTGATGCCGAAGGAGCAGGCGAAATGTTTAATGTAAACTCTTTTGATTTAGCAAATGTTCCAAAATTAGATGACGGAAGTGTTGATTACTCAAAAGACTTTTTTGGTACACCTGCACACTTAACAGTAAGTGGTCAATTAAATGTTGAAACATATGCAGCTGCATTTAGAAATGTATATACATTTGGTCCTACATTTAGAGCAGAAAATTCTAATACTGTAAAACATGCTGCTGAATTTTGGATGATAGAACCTGAAATTTCTTTTGCTGATTTAAAAGATGACATGGATTTAGCAGAAGATATGATAAAATATATCTTTTCTTATGTATTAGAAAATTGTCCAGAAGAAATGCAATTTTTCAACCAATTTATAGATAATACTTTATTAGACAGGTTAAATAATGTAATAAACTCTAGTTTTGCAAGAATAACATATACTGATGCTGTAAAAGAGCTTGAAAAACATAATAATGAATTTGAATTTAAAGTGTCTTGGGGTATTGATTTACAAACAGAACATGAAAGATATTTATGTGAGAAAATATTTAATAAACCTGTCTTTGTAACAGACTATCCAAAGGACATTAAGGCATTTTATATGAAACAAAATCCAGATGGAAAAACAGTTGCTGCAAGTGATCTTCTTGTTCCTGGAATTGGAGAAATAATTGGTGGAAGCCAAAGAGAAGAAAATTATAATAAATTAATAAATAGAATGAAAGAACTAAACATGGATTTAAATAACTATTTATGGTATTTAGATTTAAGAAAATATGGAAGCGTTGAACACTCTGGATTTGGACTAGGCTTTGAAAGAGCTATGATGTATCTAACAGGTATGCAAAATATTAGAGATGTTATACCATTTCCTAGAACTCCAAAAAACTGTGAATTTTAATTCACAGTTTTTTTATTTTGTTTTAAATTATAGGTTTCAATAATTTAACTAAATTCTCAAGTGAACAAAGGTGAACTTAAAATTAAAAAGCTCTCCTCAAAATTGCATTCTCAAAATTACATAACGCTATTGCCAAACAACTCAGTATAAATAATATTATAGAAACTACAAATAATATTTTTACCCATTTCTTTACTTTTTTAGGTTCTTTTTGTTTTTTTGCTTTTATTTTAGTTATTATTATAATACTTAACCCTGTTATCATTGATATAACTAATGTAATTTTACTAATCATATCAACATCAACTACTGACTCAACGCTAGCCTGCATATTACCCAAGACCTCTACATCTACCAGTTCTTCTGCAAAAACGTCATCCCTCATTATAAATGATATTACCAAAGAAGATAATCCAATTTTTTTCCACTTATCCAAAATACTATTTTTCAATTCATTTTTATTTGTGCCATTTTAGGATATTCATTTGTTTTCTCATTTACAACATTTCTTATTTCCATACTAATCAACTCCATTTCTTGTATTGGCTATTTCTTTTAATACAGAATAATCTTTGTTATAGTATTTTTGTATAAACATTTTTGAATTTTGTTTGTATAGCTTTTCTGCCATTTTATCTGATATTTCAATAACAATCTTTTCTAATTCACAAACTACTGGTGACAAACTATTTACATTCCTTGTTAAAATATAATTTTTACAAGCACAGGTATGTTTACATCTCTTATTAATAGCGCATTTTTTACAAATATCATTTTCTTTTCCAGAATTTCTTATTAAATTCACCCTTGCGTTTTCATCAATGCCATCTTTACAATTTCCGATAATAAAGTCTTTATTATAAACAAATTGCATACAAGGATAAAAGTTTCCATCTGTTCCTACATCTATAGTTTTCATTCCCAACATACAGTCTTCATTACAATTATATTCATCTTTTATATATGTACGTATTTTTTCATCTATTAATGGAATTTCTATATCATTTTCTTGTAGAATATTATCCGCATATATATCTGCTATTTTTTCGTATTGTTTTCTTATTTCAACTAAATCTTCATCTTTCCAATTTTGTGAATAATTAAATAATAAATTTATACGTTTAAAGCCTATACTTATTAAATATTCAACATTTTCGCTTAGATGGACTAAATTATTTTTAGTTACTACAGACATAGATATAGCTTCTCCAAACGTTTTCAAAACTTTTTTAGCATTTTTATAAACTATATCAAATGTACCTTTTCCATCAATCGTTTTTCTGTTCATATCTTGTATTTCTTTTGTTCCATCAATACTATAAGAAATATTAATAAATCTATTTTCTTTCATATATTTTATAAAGTCATCATCTAATAGAGTCCCATTTGTTGTTATTCCATAGTAAAATTTGGTCTTGCTTTTTAGTGAATTTATATATTTAATTGTGCTTTTTATTAGCTCCTTTTGTAGTAATGGCTCTCCTCCATAAAATGCAATTATTGCATATTTATGTTTTTTACTTACTTCATAATCTATTAAATTTTTTATATTTTCAAATGTAATAGTTTTATTTTTCTTAATCTCATAACAATAAGTACAATTTAAATTACATTTATCAGTTAAATGAATTACATATTCCATATCCATTTTTCAACCCTTTTCTCCTTAGAATTGCTGTATATTATATATTATACCATTTTTGGAGAAATTTTTCAAATTTTCTATTAGCTTTTTTACCATAAAAATGCCTGTTACACGAAATATCATGTTTATATAATTCATGCAAATGCTGATATAAATACATCTTCCATACATTATATAGTTATTATTACTTCATTGAATCCATCATTCTTTACATTTACACCATTTATGCCTATTTTTATGTTTATATTACAATAATATTACAAAAATCTAAAGTTTATTAAGTTTCCGTGACATTTCTTTAGTTTTTATTGAATTTTTTAGTAATTATTGTTATATTAAATATATAAAAATTAATAGAAGGAGGAATTATAAATGTCATCTTCAGAAATTAAGAAGGTAGCTAGAGATAGCTTAAAGGGAAAATGGGGAAAATCAGCTTTAATAGTATTTGTTTTTTGTATTGTTTATCTTGCCTCTGTTTTTGTTATTAACCTAATTTGTGGATTAATTGGTAAAGGTCTGTTATCAATATTAATTAGCTTAATGCTTAACTTATTCATATCTGCGCCATTATTTTTAGGAATTACATTTCAATTCATTAAATTAAGAAGGAATGAGAATGTAGGTGTATTTGATTTTTTCACTTTAGGATTTTCGAACTTTACAAAATCACTAAGAGTTATACTTTCTATGTTTGTAAAAATGTTGTTACCATTATTACTTAATCTTATACCTATTTTTATAATGCTTATAACATCGAAATTTCTTTCAAAACACCCTATAATTTTTCTTTTCGCATGTATAATTTTATTGATATTAAGTATTGCTTCTCTTGTTTATTTATTAATACAAGCACATTCTATTGCATTATCAATGTTGCTTGCTTATGATGAACCAGAATTAATGGGAATGCAAACTGTAAAGAAAAGTCAAGATTTAATGAAAGGCAATAAAGGAAAATTATTCTGTTTATATTTTTCATTTTGGGGATGGATATTTCTAGCATTAATTATTATAGGTTTTTGTTCATTATGGTTAAATACATTTTTGAAATTAGCATTGACGTTTTTAACATTTTTAACTTTAATGATTGGTTCATTTTGGCTAGCTCCATATATGCAAGTAGCATTGACTGTATTTTATGAGAATTTAACAAATAGAAATCCATTTATAAATAACAATCAATATGTAAACAACAACCCATACTTAAATAACAATC
>CAZUHD010000033.1:0-9729 GCA_964620415.1 uncultured Clostridium sp. | reverse complement strand
AGTACTCAAATAACAATCAATACTCAAATAACAACCAATACTCAAATAACAATCAGTACTCAAATAACAATCAATACTCAAATAACAACCAATACTCAAATAACAATCAATACTCAAATAACAATCAATACTCAAATAATAACCAGTACTCAAACAATAACCAATACTCAAATAATGACCCATTTGCAAATTACAATCAACCCTCAAATAATGACCCATTTGCAAATGGTAATCAATCTTCAAATAATGATCCATTCGCAAATGGTGGTAACTAATTTACAAAAGAAGAAAAATAAAAAGCACTTTTTTAAAGTGCTTTTTATTTTATTCTTCATCATCTTCACTTGATAAATCTCTTGGTCTCATAAGTGGATATAAAACCACATCTCTTATATTTGGACTACTTGTTAAAAATTGTAAAAATCTATCAATACCCAATCCCCAACCAGAAATAGGTGGCATACCATATTCCATAGCTCTTATATATTCGTGATCTATCGACATTGCTTCTTCATCACCTTGTGCTTTTAACTCACTTTGAGCAATTAATCTTCTTTCTTGTTCTTCACTATCTACAAGCTCTGAATAACCATTTATAATTTCTTGTCCATTTACAATTAACTGGAATCTGTCTGTAAGAGTTGGATTATCATCGTTGCTTCTAGCAAGAGGAGATAAATCTATAGGATGTGCTATTAAATATGTTGGTTCAATAATTTTAGGTCTACTTACTTTTTTATAAAGTTGATCTATTAAATTTCCTCTACCAAGTTCTTCTATATTTTCAGCTTCTAGTTCAATTTTTCTATTTTTTATTTCACTAAGTAAATCTTTTGCAGTTTTAAATTCATCGATGTCTATACCACAATCTTTTAAAATTAGCTCTCTAAAAGTCACAACTTTCCATTCTACTCCAAAGTCTATAAGTCTATCTCCAATTTGTATTTTTAAGTTTCCATCATAAGCTTTCCCTAAAATATAAAGAATCATTTCTCTTAAAAATTTCATATTATCTTCGTAATTCCAATATGCACTATATCCCTCTACCATTGTAAAGTCTTGTAAATGATTCGCATCCATTCCTTCATTTCTAAAATCTCTTGCAACTTCATAGATATTATTAAATCCACCTATTATTAACTTTTTTAAAGTCAATTCTGGTGATATTCTTAAATATACATCTGTATCTAAGCTATTATGATGTGCAATAAAAGGTTTAGCCGTTGCTCCAGATGCTGTATTCTGAAGAGCAGGTGTATCAACTTCTATAAATCCATTGTTATCCAAAAATTCTCTAAGTAATCTTACAATCTTCGATCTTAATAAAAATTTCTTTTTAGTATCTTCATTCATTATTAAATCAAGATGTCTTTCCCTATATATTGCTTCTTGATTAACTAATCCATGATACTTTTCTGGAAGAGGTCTTAAAGCTTTTCCTAAAAATTTATATTTATAAACTTGTACACTTTTTTCTCCTGCTTCAGTTGTAAAAATATCTCCTTCGACTCCAATAAAATCTCCAATATCAATTATTTCATGAAATTTTTTATATTCATCTTCACCTAAATCATCTCTTTTAATTACAAGTTGAATATGTCCTGTTATATCACTTAAATCCAAAAAAGAAATTTTTCCCATTTTTCTTTTAGACATAATTCTTCCTGCTATTTTAATATCCTTCGTTCCATCTTCTAATTTCCTAGACTCTCCAATATCACAAGATGTTTCATATCTTTCAGGATGTGGATTTATTCCATATTCTTTTATTTTTTGTAGCTTTTCTCTTCTTGCCTGCATTAATTCTTTTACATTTGCCATTAAAATTCCTCCTTGTTTATATAAAACTTTCTAACATTAATATTTTTTTATTTTACACTCTTTTTGCCATTTTGTCAATTTTTCAAATTCATTTATCCAGCCTAAAGTTACTTCAAAAAAATAAAGCTAACGTAACATTAACTTTATTTTTAAAACATATATTATTCAGCAACTTACTCTATAACATAATCATATGCATTTACATAATCAAATGTTGCACTTGTATTTAATTGACATTCCTCTCCAGGAGCCAATTCTCGAATCATTATTGGTAAATCTATAATTTCATTTCCATCTTTGTCTAAAATTTTCAAGTTAGCTGCACCTTCATTGTGTACAGTATTAGATGTATTTTTTATTGTTCCAAATATTTTAGTTACATTGCTCACTTGAGTTAATTCAGTTATTTTTACGTCTAATCCTTGATATTCTTTTGTTTCATAAATTTTATCACTTGTATTTGATTTTACTCCATCTGAAGATTGACTTACAAATTCATTTACCTGAACATCTCCTTGTTCTGTAGAATCTTCATTTGGTGAAATATTAGAAATATTAGGATTATTATCCTCTTCATTTCCTCTTGCTCTCATTACTGCTAACGTAGCAATTATAACTATTCCTACTATTATTAATATAGTTATCATTATTTTTTCACTTTTTTTCATTTTTGTTTTCCTCCTTAATTTTTCATTTGTCGATCTTAAGTTATTTAATTTTGCTATTTTTAGGAAAAATGATATGTTATTAAATTACCAAAATTAAATTTTATTTAAATATTTTGTGTACAAATTTTATATATAACTATTATATCCTTTTTATTCTTTTTTTCAACATAATTTTTTTAATTTAATAAAATTGTAATATTCTTGAAAACAAATTGTAATATTTATTTTATACAAATTCTTCCCAAACAATATTTGCTAGGTCTAATCCTTTATTAGTTAATTTAATATAATCATCATTTACTTGTATTAGATTTTCATTTACAAGTTTACTTAATTCATTTTTAAAAATAAACAAAGGATTTTCTCCAAATTTATTTTTAAAACTTTTTACAGATATTCCCTCTATTTTTCTTAATCCAAGTAGCATATATTCTTTTTCTTTGTTAAATTCATCTTGTTTTTCATGTATAATTTTATTTTTATCAAAATCATTTTTTTCTATATTACTTATATACTCCTCTAAAATATGTGTGTTTGAAAAACGTACATTTTCAAGATAAGAATGTGCAGCAAGTCCAAATCCTATATATTCTTTTTGATTCCAACAATCCATATTATGTTTAGATTCAAAGTTTTTTTTAGAGAAATTAGAAATTTCATAATGATTATATCCATTCAATTCCAAAAAATCTTTAACATACCAATACATTTGTCTTTCAGTTTCTTCATCTGGTAAAACAATATTTCCTTCATTTAGCATCTTTGAAATTAAAGTTTCATCTTCCACAATTAAAGAATATACTGATATATGATTTGGATTTAATTGGATTACTTTTTGTAGAGAAAATTTAATATCTGATATAGTTTGATTGGGAAGTCCTATCATTAAATCAACATTTATATTGTTAAATCCAACTTCTTTTGCCATATTATAAGTATTCAAAAAATCTTCGAAATTATGTATTCTTCCTATTTGTTTTAATAAAGCATCTTTAGCTGTTTGAAGCCCTATACTTAATCTATTTATTCCTGAATTTCTATAATTTTTAAGTTTTGTTAAATCAACAGTTCCTGGATTTACTTCAATAGTTGCTTCTGTAAAATCTGTTTTATCAAATTCAGCCATTATTTGATTTATATACATACTATCAATATATGATGGAGTTCCTCCACCTATATAAATTGTCTTTACCTTAAAACCTAAGTTATTTTTCTTAAAATTTTCTATCTCTTTTAATAAACAATTAACATATCTTTCTTGTAAATCTTCTTTATTAGGAAAAGAAACAAAATCACAATAAAAGCATTTTCGCTTGCAAAATGGTATATGTATATATACTCCTATTTCTTTCATATTAATAAAACTTTCCTTTTAATTAATTTTTAGATATTTTTATAATCTTATTTAATCTATAATTTACACCAGATTTTCCAATTGGCTTTTTAAGTTTTTGCCCTAATTCAACTAATGGTATATCAGGATATTCAAGCCTTAGTTCTGCAATTTCCTTTAAATTTTCATCTAATTTTTCAAAAGAGCCTGTTTGCTTTAGTTTTCTAATAGCATTAACCTGTTCAACTGAAGCATTTAATACTTTATTCAAATTTGCAGTTTTACAATTAACAATCCTATTTACTTTATTGTTCATGTGTCTTTCAACTCTTATTTCTTCAAATTTAATAACAGATTTACTAGCACCAATAAAAGCTAAAAACTTTGAAATTTCTTCCCCTTCAATAATATATATAATATTATCCATTTGTTTTAAATAAATGTCATTTTTTTTCATAAGATCTATTATTTTGCCAGCATCATTTAAATTTTTAATACTACATTCTAGCTTATAACTCTTTTTAGGGTTATTTATAGAACCAGAGCCCATAAATATCCCCCTCATAAATGATTTTATATGTTCTATATTTCCATCATTAAAATCAAACTTGTTAATATTATTTAAACTACTTTTCTTTATATTTATAGAAAAAACTTTACCATTAACTTCTATCTTAAAATCTTGTATATTTATATTTCTTATTATTTTTGCAAATCTATCAATATTATAATCATTTTCAGTAGAAAATTTTATTGTATTTTTTTCTTCTGAAATATTATTAGTTGTTAAATAACCAAGAAATTCATATAATACATCTTCTTTATTTGCAAGATTATTAAGTTTACTAAGTTCTTCTTTTACATCTTTTGAAAATGACATCTTTTTCTCCTATCTATTTTTTGCAATTAAGGCTTTTATTTTTATTCCTTGCTCAGAAAACATTTTTTCATGTTCAGTTTCTATATTTGAAATATCTTCCCAAAAATTATTCTCACGATGTAAATCCTCTGTCGTTTTTAATAGTTCAAAGCCTGCTTGTTTAAAGTAGTTTAAGCTTTCTAAATACAAATTATTATCATCTGTTTTAAATAAAATCTTTGCATCAGGTTTAAGAAATTCTTTATATTTTTCTAATTGCCTTGTATGTGTAAGCCTTCTTTTATGATGTGCTCCTCTTGGCCATGGGTTACAAAAATTTATATATATTCTTTCTATTTTATCTTCTTTAGAAAGAATTAAATTAATTCTTTCTATGTCAAATCTAGTTAATATTAAATTATCAACTTCTCTATTTAGTTCATTATATATGTTTTCCACATTTCTTTTAGCTAAACCTAACATACTATCAACTAAATCTATTGCTATATAATTATTGCCTGTATTCTCACTTGCTAATTTCGCAATAAAATATCCCTTCCCACAGCCTAATTCCAAATGAAGAGGCAAATCAGGACTTTTAAAAAGTTCTTTCCATTTGCCTCTTTGTTCTTCTGGATTATCTACATAAAAAGGACTTGCTTCAAGTTCTGGTCTTGCCCATTTTTTGTATCTAATTCTCATTATTAAATTCTCCTAAATTATTCCGTTTTATTAGCCTCTTTTTTCTTTGTTTCAGTCTTTTTTGGAGCTTCTTTTGCTGGAGCTTCTTTTTTTACTTCTTCTTTAACTGTTTTTTCCTCAGATGCTGTTTTTTCTTCTTTTGGTTCTTCTGTTTTATCTTCTGCTGGAGTATCTTTTACTGTAGCTTCTTCTTTTACTGTCTCTTCCTCAGGTGCTGGTTCTTCTTTTACTTCTTCTTGTGCTCCTTCTACTGGAACTTCATCACCTTTAACTACAACTTCTTTATTTTCAATTCTTGCTCCTGCAATCTCTTTAGTCTTAGCAGCTTTTCCTACTCTATCTCTTAAGTAGAATAATTTCGCTCTTCTTGCTCTACCAACTCTTACAAGTTCAACCTTTTCAACTAATGGTGAATGAACTAAAAATGTTTTTTCAACACCTACACCATAAGAAATTTTTCTCACTGTAAAAGTTTTATTTACTCCTGATCCTTGTACTTTTATTATTATTCCTTCAAAAATTTGGATTCTTTCCTTATTTCCTTCTTTAATTCTTGCATGAACTTTAACTGTATTTCCAACTTTTAATTCTGGAATTTTAGATTTTAATTGTTCATGCTCAATAGATTTTATTATATCCATTTTAATCCTCCTTAATAATTCTATAGTCGCTAAGTTAATCTTAGACTATAGGTTAAATTTTGTTTTTTAATAAATCTGGTCTTTTCATAGAAGTTACTCTTAAAGCTTCTTCTTTTTTCCATTTATCTATGTTTTGATGATTTCCGTGAAATAAGTACATCTGGAACTTTCATTCCCTCAAATACTTCTGGTCTTGTGTATTGTGGATATTCTAATAATCCATTTGTAAATGATTCTTCTTCCACTGATTCTTTGGAAATAACTCCTTCTTTGTATCTTGATATTGCATCAATTAATACCATTGCTGGAATTTCCCCTCCTGTTAAAACATAATCTCCAATAGAAATTTCTTCATCTACGATTTTATCAACAACTCTTTGATCAATACCTTCATAGTGTCCACATAAAATTATAAGATTTTCTTCTTTCGCAAGTTCCTTTACTTTAGCTTGATTTAATGTTTTCCCTTGTGGCGACATATATATAACTTTTGCATTGTTTGTATTTATTGATTTATAAGCATCATATACAACATCTGGTTTCATCACCATTCCTGCTCCACCACCATAAGGAGTATCATCAACTTTTTTATGTTTATCTTTAGAAAAATCTCTAATATTTATTAAATCAATTTCTATTAGTTCTTTTTCTTTAGCTCTTCCTATAATGCTTGAATTTAATACTTCAAACATTTCTGGAAAAAGAGTTAAACAGTAAAATTTCATCTATATCCTCCATTTATACCAAGCCATCTATTAAATGAACTATTATTTTTCCATTTTGTAAATCTATTTTTTTTACCACTTCATCTATGTATGGTAACAAAAATTGTTTTCCAAGTTCATTTTTAACAACATATATATCAGAACTTCCATTATTAAATATATCATCTAATACCCCAAGTTTTTCACCTGTATCTAAATAAACATCTAATCCCAGTAAATCTGCAATAAAATACTCCCCTTCTTCTAAAGGAATTGCATCTTTTCTTTCTATTTCTATATAGCTATTTCTTAATTTTTCTGCCTCTTCTACACTATCAATTCCTTTAAATTTAAGAAGCACCATGTTTTTTTGATATTTTACTTCTTCTATTTCTAATCTACTTTCTTGTTTTTTTAGTTTAATATATACATTTTTTAAATCATCAAATCTTTTTATGTCATTTACATAAGGATAAACTTTTACAAAACCATTTATACCGAATGTATTAACTATTTGACCAACTTCCAATCTTTCTTTCATACTTAAATCAACCTATCCAATAAATTCAACTGTTGCCTTTTTTTGTTCTTTAGCAGCAACTGCTTTTATTACTGTTCTTATTGATTTTGCAATCTTCCCTTGTTTTCCAATAATTTTTCCCATATCGCTTTCAGCTACTTTTACTTCAAATACAACTGATTTTATTCCTTCAATTTCTTTAATTTCAATTGCATCTTTATTATCCACTAAATTTGCGATTATTGTTTCTAAAATTTCTTTCATGTTTTTATCCTTTCATTTTTGTATTAGTCTTTAAAATTATTTTGAAGCTAATTTAATTAATTGTTTTACAGTATCTGTAGGTTTAGCTCCATTTTTAATCCATTTGTCTACTTTGTCTGTATCTAGTTTAATTGTTGATGGTTCTGTCATTGGATCATAAGTACCAATTTGCTCAATAATTTTTCCATCTCTTGGGCTTCTTGAATCAGCAACTACTATATGATAGAATGGAGCTTTTTTCTTTCCCACTCTTTGTAATCTTATTTTTACCATTTTGTTCACCTCCTAATATTGATGCCTATTTTCATAGTACGACTTTAAAACATCTTAATTTATATATTTTAAAATTTAATATCAATTTTATAAAAACTACATCAAGTCTTTAAAATCATCCATTTGATCAAGTTTTAATTTTTTCATCATTTTCCTCATTCCACCTTTTGTCTTCACTTCTTTCATCATTTTTTGTGTCATTTCAAAGGTTTCCATGAGTTTATTTACTTCATGAACTGACGTACCACTTCCATTTGCAATACGTTTTCTTCTGCTCGCATTAAGAATGCTTGGATTTTTTCTTTCTTTAGATGTCATTGAAGTAATAATTGCTTCTATTCTTATAAATTCTTTTTCATCTACTTTTACGTCTTTTAATTTATTTGCTCCTGGAAGCATTTTTAAAAGTGATGAAATTGAACCCATCTTATTAATTTGTCTTAATTGTGCCAAATAATCATCTAAATCAAATTTATTTTTTTGTAATTGTTTTTCTAATTTTTCTGCTTCTTCTATATCTAAAGTTTCTTCTGCCTTTTCTACTATTGATAAGACATCACCCATACCTAAAATTCTTGATGCCATTCTGTCTGGATGAAATGCCTCTAACTCATTAAGTTTTTCACCTACACCTATAAATTTAATAGGCTTGCCTGTAACTTTTTTTACAGAAAGGGCAGCACCACCACGCGTATCTCCATCAAGTTTTGTAAGTATAACTCCATCAATTCCAACTTTTTCATTAAAGCTTTGTGCAACATTTACAGCTTCTTGACCTGTCATAGCATCTACTACAAGTAAGATTTCGTGAGGTTTTACAGCCTTTCTAATATTTTGTAATTCTTCCATAAGAACTTCATCTATTTGCAAACGTCCAGCTGTATCTAAAATTACAATATCATTTAATTTTGACATTGCCATATTTAAAGCCCTTTTTGCAATTCCAACTACATCTTTTGTTCCTTCTTCACTATAAACAGGAATATTTAAGTTTGAACCAACAACTTGTAATTGTTTTATAGCAGCTGGTCTGTAAACATCACATGCCACTAGTAAAGGTTTTTTCCCTTCTTTTCTTAAATTGTTTGCAAGCTTACCAGCAGTAGTGGTTTTTCCTGAACCTTGAAGTCCAATCAACATTATAATAGTTGGTGGATTTGGAGATATATTTATTTTACTATCAGTTCCACCAAGTAATTCTACAAGTTCATCTCTAACAATCTTAACAACTTGTTCTCCTGGTTTTAAGGCTCTCATTACATCTTGACCAAGAGCCTTTTCTTGTATACTTGATATAAAATCCTTTACAATCTTGTAGTTAACATCTGCTTCTAAAAGAGCAAGTTTTACTTCTCTAAGCATATCTTTCATGTTGCTTTCAGTGATTCTTGCTTCACCTTTTATTTTTTTTGTTATATCTTGAAGCCTTGAAGTTAATCCTTCAAATGCCATTTTTTGCCTCCTTATTTTTATTAGAAATCTAATTCATTTTTTATTTTATTTATAATATCTTTTTGAAGTACGCCTTTATTTTCTAGTTTTTCTAATAATTCTCTTATGTTTTTTTCTTTTTTCATAAATTTTAATTTTTCTTCATATTCTTGTAATTTTTTCTTTGATTTTAAAAGAATTGTTCTTACAGCTTGCCTTGTGATATTTTCATTATCTCCTATTTCTGATAAAGATAGGTCTTGATTATAATATAAATCCATATATTTTTGTTGAGTTTTAGTAAGTAAGTTTCCATATAAACTTAGTAATATACTTATTTCTATTTTCTCTTCCACTTTTACCTCTTTTATATTTTTATTTTAGCATATCTGTAATACAGAAATAGTTTACATTATTTTTACTTATTTGTCAATAGTTTTATGCATTTTTTAGAAATTATTTAAATTTAAAAGTAAATTCCAGTTTTGCCCTAAAACTGGAATTTAGTCTTGG
>CAZUHD010000032.1:0-16301 GCA_964620415.1 uncultured Clostridium sp. | reverse complement strand
AGGAAAAAATGCTTTATTTGGTGGAATTGATAAGATGAAATTTAAAAAAATGGTTGTTCCAGGAGATAAACTTAAACTTGAAGTAAAGATTATTAAGAAAAAAGGACCAATTGGAATTGGAGAAGCAATTGCAACTGTAGATGGAGCTATAGCAGCAAGGGGAGAATTGACTTTTGCAATAGTATGAAAGGGGTAGCAATATGAACAAGATTTTAATTGCCAATAGAGGAGAAATAGCTGTTCGTATTATAAGAGCATGTAAAGAAATGAATATAAAAACAGTTGCTGTTTATTCAGAGGCTGATAAAGATAGTATGCATACTCGTCTAGCAGATGAAGCAATTTGTATTGGACCTGGGGCTTCTAATAAGAGCTATTTGAATTATAAAAATATTATAGAAGCTGCTTATATTACAGGTGCTAATGGTATTCATCCTGGATTTGGATTTCTTTCAGAAAATAGTCAATTTGCTAAAATATGTGAAGAGTCAAATATAAAATTTATTGGACCATCTTATGATGCGATTAAACTAATGGGAGATAAATCTAATGCAAAGGAATTAATGAAAAAAGCGGGTATTCCTGTAATACCAGGGTCAGATGGAAATGTTAAAAATGTAGAGGAAGCGAAACTTATAGCTAAAAAGATTGGTTATCCTGTAATGATAAAAGCAGCTGCAGGTGGTGGAGGAAAAGGAATACGTAGAGTAGAAACAGAAGATGATTTAGAAAATTGCTTTAATATAGCAAAACAAGAAGCTAGTATTTCTTTTAAAAATGATGAAATATACATAGAAAAATGTATTGTTAATCCAAGACATATTGAAGTTCAGATTTTAGCAGATGAACATGGAAATATTATTCATTTAGGAGAAAGAGATTGTACAATACAAAGAAACCATCAAAAAGTAATTGAAGAAACTCCTTCAACTGAAATTGATGATAAATTAAGAGAAAAAATGGGAGATGTAGCAATTAAGGTAGTAAAAAAAGCAGGATATACAAGTGCAGGTACTGTTGAATTTTTAGTTGATAAAAATAAAAATTTCTATTTTATGGAAATGAATACAAGAATACAAGTAGAACATCCTATTACAGAAGAAAGAACAGGTATTGATATTGTAAAAGAACAAATAAAAATTGCAGGTGGAGAAGAACTAAAAATAAAACAAAGAGATATTAAATTTTTGGGGAATTGTATTGAATGTAGAATTAATGCAGAAAACCCTTCAAAAAACTTTAGACCATGTCCTCGGAAAAATTACAGGTTTAATTTTGCCTGGTGGTAATGGAATAAGAGTTGATACTTTTGTGTATGAAGGCTATACTGTTCCTGCAAATTATGATTCTATGATTGCAAAGATAATTGCTCATGGAAGAACTAGAAATGAAGCTATTAGTAAGATGAAAAGAGCTCTTGAAGAAACAGTAATTGAGGGAATTGATACAAATATAGATTTCTTATTTAAAATTATAACAGATCCAAATTTTATTAGAGGAAATTATGATACTTCTTTTATTGAAAGAGAAATATTATAAATTAAGGAGTGAAATTTATTACAATGATTGTTGACAAGATAAAGAAAAGAGGACCAGCAACTGCTAGAAAACAAGTAAATAATGTTGATATTCAAGTTGGTAAATGGATTAGCTGCACTAATTGTAAAGAAATATTATATAAAGAAGATTTAAGAAATAATGATAATATTTGCCCTAATTGTGGTGCTTATTTTAGAATGCATATAAATAGAAGGCTAGAAAGTATAATTGATGAGGGAACATATAAGAGATTTAATCTTAATATTGATAATGTTAATCCTTTAGAATTGGATGATTATCCTCAAAAAATTGAAAGACTAAGACAAAAAACTGATTTGGAAGAAGCTGTAGCTTGTGGCACAGGTAAAATTGAAGGAGAAAATGTAGTTATTTGTATAATGGATAGTGGCTTTATGATGGGAAGTATGGGAACTGTTGTAGGAGAAAAGATTACTTATGCAGTAGAAAAAGCTATTAAGTTAAAATATCCATTAATTATATTTACAGTATCTGGTGGTGCTAGAATGCAAGAAGGAATAATGTCTTTAATGCAGATGGCTAAAACTACAGCAGCTATTTCTAAGCTCAATAAAGCTGGTGGATTATATATTTCTGTTTTAACAGATCCAACTTATGGAGGAGTAACTGCATCTTTTGCAAGCATTGCAGATATTGTGCTTGCAGAGCCTAAAGCAATGATTGGCTTTGCTGGGCAAAGAGTAATTGAACAAACTATTGGAGAAAGTTTACCAGAAGGTTTCCAAACAGCGGAGTTTTTGTTAGAACATGGTTTTATTGATAAAATCGTTGAACGTAGAGATTTGAAACATACTTTATATAAACTTATAAGGTTAAATAAATAAACTTAAAGGGAGGAAATATATGGAGCATTTAACAGCATGGAAACGTGTAGAAATCGCAAGATCAAATAGTAGAAAAACAGCTTTGGATTATATAGACAAAATATTTGATGAATTTATTGAGCTTCATGGCGATAGATGTTTTAGAGACGATAAAGCTATTGTATGTGGACTTTCAAGAATAGGTGAACAAAATTATACTATAATTGCTGAACAAAGAGGTAGAACAACTAAAGAAAATATTGAAAGGAATTTTGGTATGCCGAATCCAGAAGGGTATAGGAAAGCTATTAGAATGATGGAACAAGCAGAAAAGTTTCGGAAGACCTGTTGTAACTTTTATTGATACAAAAGGAGCCTATCCAGGAATTGGTGCTGAAGAGAGAGGCCAGCGGAGAAGCTATTGCAAGTTCTATGCTTAAAATGGCAGAACTTAAAGTTCCAATTATTACATTTGTTATTGGAGAAGGATCTAGTGGAGGAGCATTAGCTATTGGTCTTGGTAACAAAATTTTTATGCTAGAAAATGCTATTTATTCAATTTTATCTCCAGAAGGATATGCTAGTATATTATGGAAAGATGCCTCTAAAGCAAATGAAGCAGCAGAAAAAATGAAAATTACAGCTAAAGATTTATATGATTTTAAAATAGTTGATAAAATTATTAAAGAGCCAAAAGATGATTTTGATAAACTAGCAAATAACATAAAAAAAGAACTAGTTAGTTCTGTAAAAGAACTGCAACAATTATCTGTAAAAGAATTGGTAGAACAAAGATACAAAAAATATAGAAATATGGGAGAATATAAAAAATTAGATTTAAAAAAATAATTTTAAGGAGGTTGATTATGTTATTAGAAAATAAAAAAATATTGATAATGGGTATTAGAAATAAATGGAGCATTGCTTATGGTATTGCAGAATCAGCATATCAAAATGGAGCTCAGTTAATTTTTACATATGTAGGAGAAGATAATAAATCAAAAATTGAAGAGCTTATATCAAATTTTAAAGGAAGCAAAGCTTATGTATTAGATGAGGCTTCTGTTGATGATGATGTAAAAGAAGTATTTACAAAAATTAAAGAGGAAAATGGAAAAATTGATGGTATTGTTCATGCTATAGCACATGCTAATACAGAAGATTTACATAATGATTTTGTATATACAAGTAAAGAGGGATATTTACATGCTTGTGATGTAAGTGCATATTCATTTGTTTTAGCTGCAAGGGTTGCTAAGGAGTTAGATATGCTAAATGAAAATGCAAGTTTAGTAACTCTTACATATTATGGATCTACTAAGGTATTAGAAGGATATAATGTAATGGGTGTTGCTAAAGCTGCATTAGAAGCAAGTGTTAGATATTTAGCAGATAATTTAGGAAAAAATGGAATTAGAGTAAATGGAATTTCAGCAGGACCTATTAAAACCTTATCATCAAAGGGAATTAAAGACTTTAGTTCAATTTTAACAGTTGTGGAGGAAAGAGCACCACTTCATAAAAACGTAACTACTCTACAAGTTGGAAATGTATCAACATTTTTATTAAGTAGTATGAGTGAAGCTATAACTGGTCAAGTTATTTATGCAGATAATGGATATAATATAATGGGAGCATAGATTTAATAAAAAAATAAAAAAGCCCGCTTAGAAGCGAGTTTTTTTATGCTCTTTTTACTTTTCCATTTCTTAGACATTTAGCACATACATAAACTTTTTTGATTTCTCCATTAATATTAGCTTTAATATGTCTTAAATTAGGTTTCCAAACACGTGCAGCTCTTCTACTTACGTGTGAACGTGCTATACTTACTTGATTTCCAGAAATAGGTTTCTTTTGACAAATTTCACAAACTGCCATTTCTTGCACCTCCTTAATTAGTATTTTATCTATTTTCTATGTTTTTATAAACTAAATATAAAACAACATCTAATAGTTTATCACAAAATTAAATAAATTACAAGAGATTAGCACATTTTCAGGACAAAAAATGTAAATTATTTTTCACTAAGACATATAACACAGCTTTTCCAAGGCTTGTGTTGATTTTAAAAATTTAAAAATTATATAATTTTTTAAAATGAATGACCTAAAATAAAAAAATAAAATTACAAAAAGTGTCGTAAAGTAATGTACTTTACGACACTTTTTACAACATTAATAATATTTTACCACATTATTTATTGTAATTCAACACTATTTTTCAATTTTTTTTAATTAAATTTAAAAGTAAATTTCAGATTTGCTTTAAAACTAGAATTTACTTTTGTAATTAACTAATTACTGTAACTTCTATGATTGTATTTCTTTCAATATATCTTAGCACAAACATAACAAAAATTCTACTGTTTGAAAAAATATTTTCTAGTGATTTTATCCATAAATTTTATGGCAGAGCTTTTTTAAGCCTGCTATTTTTTTGTCGTAAAGTACATTACTTTATGACAAAAAGTTAGGAAGAAAAAAATGCTAGAACAAAGAATACAAGGGACATATACAACAACAAGAAAGACTAGACTTTACATTAATCATGTAGAGTTTATAAAAATTACTCAAGAAATATATAACGAAACAATTTTAAAATATTACAACTTATTACTTGAGCATTTAGATTTTTTGGATTTATCTAATCAAAATTGTTTAAGAGAGTTAGAAAAACTAACTATACCAAATAAAGAAGGTGAAAAGCCAAAAAACTATTTTGATTTAAATTTACCACTTTATTTAAGAAGATCAGCAATTAATCAAGCTATTGGTGAAACTAGGTCTTATATAGCAAAATTAGATAACTACGAAAAACAAATTGAATTAAATCCTAAAATAAGTAAACCACAAAAAGCAAAAAAGTTTAATGCAAGTATTGTTCTTTATAAAGGAATGTATAAAAAAGTCTCTGATGATACTATAAAAATAAAATTATTTAATCGGAGATAGCTGGAAGTGGTACTTAGCAAAAGTTAAATATCCTTATTTTAGTGATGAAGAAAATGTATTATCTCCAACTATAGTACTAGAGAAAAACTATGTAATGATACATATACCAATAAAGAAAGAGATAGAAGATGTAAGCCCAATAAAAGAAAGGATGCAAAAGGAGCATATAAGAATATGTGGAATAGCATTTTCGAATAGTGATAGTTTTGCGATATGTGTAGTACTAGATGAAAAGAGAACAGTTATAGGGACAAAATTTATAAAAGGTGGAGATGAATACAAAAGAAGGACATCTGCAATCTTAGCTAAAATAAAAAAGCATAGACAAAATGGGAAGCATTATGGAGAAAGAGACCATAAAAGTTATTGGGAGAAACTAAACAACATAAGTGATAGATATGCACATGAAGTTAGTAAGAAAATAGTTGAATTTTGTAAAGAAAATGAAGTTCAAGTAATATCAATAGCAGATATGGGAGAAGATGTAAGTAAACATTTTGGTAAAAGAGTAGGTAAATATAGTCCAATTTATTTAAGGAAAAGAATTATCCAGTACTTACAATATAAAGCATTTCAAAATTCAATATTAATAACGAAAGTAAGGAAAAATTACATAGGAAGTAAATGCTATATATGTAGGGGTAATGTAAAGAGAAGAAATTTAAAGTATGAATGTGAGAATGGACATACAGGAGATTATTTCTTTAATTCAGCAATGAATATAGGGATAATGTGTTTGAAGAAGTTTGGGAAGTAAAGAATAAATCCTATTTAGAAATAAGTAGGTGAGTAATTGAAATAAATGTTCAATTATTTTGAGTTGAGTATCGCTCATTTACATGGTGAAAGTGTAAGTAAAGAATTGAGAAATCTAACAATACTCAGAGATTCCAAATTTAGTTTAATAATTTTAGAAAGGGAAAAAAATGAAAAATAGTTACGAATACATAAAAAGAGGAATTGATATTCTACTTTCTGCGATTGCACTAGTTCTATTATCGCCACTATTTTTAGCAGTATCTCTAGCAATAAAAGTAGATTCAAAAGGTCCCATAATTTTTAAACAAAAAAGGACAGGAAAAAATGGAAAAATATTTGATTTATACAAATTTAGAAGTATGGTAGCAGAAAATGATGTTTATGATTTTAAATGTCAAGATAAACATACAAGAGTTGGCAATTTTATTCGTAAGACAAGCATTGATGAGTTACCCCAACTGATAAATATAATAAAAGGGGATATGACTTTTATTGGACCAAGACCATGGATACCAGATTATTATGATAACATGACAGAGAAACAAAGACATAGATATGATGTATTACCAGGAATTACAGGACTAGCACAAACAAGCGGAAGAAATAACTTATCAATATTTGAAAAAATCAATTATGATTTAGAGTATGTTGAAAACTATTCCCTAAAAGAGGATATAAAAATAATAGTTAAAACAATAAAAACTGTATTTTCAAAAGATGGTGCAGATGCAGGTAAGATTACAATCCAAAATGAATTAGAAAATTTAAAAAGTCAAGTAAGCTTTAATGATAATAATAGTATAAATTTTAACAAAAATGAATTAAGAAATCAATATTTTTCTAATTTTTCTAAAATGGAGTGAATGAGAAGCTATGAGAGATATAAGTAATTACTCTGTTTTGATGTCAGTATATTCAAAAGAAAATCCAAAGTTCTTAAAGGAAAGTATGGACAGCATGTATAATCAAACAGTTAAAACAAATGATTTTGTTTTAATTTGTGATGGTCCACTTAATGAAGAACTTGACAGAATAATTGAAAATGAAAAAGAACAATTTAAAGAAACATTAAATGTAGTAAGACTACCTGAAAATAAAGGACTTGGAAATGCTTTAAATATAGGAATTATGAAGTGTAAAAATGAACTAATTGCAAGAATGGATTCAGATGACATTTCTAAAGACAATCGATGTGAAAAGGAGTTAGAAATATTTAAAAAAAATGCAGATATTAGCATTGTTGGAAGTTGCATTAAGGAGTTTTTAGAAACAATTGATGACTCTGATAAAATTAGAGAGGTACCAGAATTCAATGATGAAATCATCAAATTTTCAAAATTTAGAAACCCATTTAATCATCCTTCTGTCATGTATAAGAAGAGCGATGTAATTGAAGCAGGAAATTATAGAAGTGATATAAGAAATATACAAGATTATTATCTATGGATAGAGATGTTATTAAAGGGATATAAAGGATACAACATTCAGGAACCATTGGTATGGATGCGTACAGATGCAAATTTATTTAAGAGAAGATCGGGAAAACAATATTTTAAATTACAGTATGATTTGTTGAAAACAATGAAAGCAAGAAATTATATTTCAAATTTTCAATTCCTTAAAAGTCTTTTATTAAGAATGTTATCTTCATTATCACCAAATTGGTTAAGAAAATTTATGTTTGAAAAAATACTTAGAAAGTAGGAAGGTAAATGAATATAGAAAACAAAGTGAACAATCTACTGGCTAGTCATCCAAAAATTAAGGAATTAGTTAAAAGAATATATCAAAGATGTATGTACTTGATTTCAAAAAAAGTTAAATATGAAGGAGAAATTCAAAGAGTTTCACCAAATGACGAATTTGAGTATTTTTTTGGTTATTATGATAAATCACCTTGGGATATAACTGGAAGATATATGATTTGTTTGAAAACTAAAGATACAAGCAGAAATGTAGCTCCAGAAGAAAAAGCAGAAATTTTATTAATTGATACATTAGAAAATAACAAAACAATAGAGGTAGCACAAACAAAAGCATGGAATGTGCAACAAGGCTGTATGGCACAATGGCTGGGACCAGATTTTAAAAATAAAATAATATATAACGATTTTAGAAATGGTAAATTTTGTTCTGTAATCTTAGATGTGTTTACAAATGAGGAAAAAGAAATCTGTATGCCAGTTTATTCAGTCGCATCGAATGGTAAATTTGCATTATCACTTGACTTTTCAAGATTACATAGTTTAAGACCTGGTTATGGGTATTCTAACATCAAAGACAAGACAGAAAAAATTGATGTTCCTCAAGGACCATGTATTTGGTATATAGATTTAGAAAGAAATACTTCTAAAGGCATACTTAATTATGATGATTTATTATGTTTTGAGAACAGAGAAGAAATGAAAAATTCAAAGCATAAAGTAAATCATATAATGCTTAATCCAGGTAATAGTAGATTTATGGTTATTCACCGTTGGTTAAATGGAAATAAAAAATATAGTAGATTGCTTACATGTGATATTGATGGAAATAATTTGTTTAATCTAAGTGATGATGATATGGTATCACATTGTTACTGGAAAAACGATGAGGAAATAATTGCATATGAGAGAAAAAAAAACTATGGAGATGGTTTTTATTTAATGAAAGATAAAACAAATGAGTATACTCGTTTATGGAAACATATAATGCGTGACGGACATCCAAGTTATTCTCCAGATAATTCTTTAGTAGTTACAGATACTTACGCAAATAAAAAGAGGATGTGTACAGTAAAGGTAATGAATGAAGATGAGATTATTACTGTTGCAAATGTTTTTGAACCATTTAAGTATGATAATGATACAAGATGCGATCTCCATCCAAGATGGAGTAGAGATGGTAAGAAAATATGTATAGACGCTGTATTTGAAGGGAAAAGAAGACTGTATGTAATACCATTAGATAAAATAAATTTTACAAATCATAGCGAACTTGCTCGTAATATTAAAAATAAGTCGAAAGAAAACAAAATAAAGATTGTATATTTGATGACGGCTTGTAAAAGAAAAGGTCCTATAGAACAGACATTAAATATAATAAAAAACCTAGATACAGAAAAATTCTATCCAATTCTTATTACTATATACGAAGAAGATAAAAATAGCAGACTTAACGAATATATACCGTTTGTTAATGAACATTATTATATAAATACAAGTAAAAAGAGTATATTGTTAAGAAAAACAAAACCTTTAGATAATTTATTGATGGAAATAAAACCAGATATTGTACATACTTTAGGTCTTTTTCCCGATTTATATGTTTCTAATTTAAATAAGTATAGTCAAATTACTACATTAAGGAATTATGTTTACGAAGATTATCCTAAAAAATTTGGAAAATTTAAAGGTTTAGTGATGGCAAAGCTTCATTTAAAAGCAATAAAAAATATAACAAAAGTGCTTACTTGTTCTAAAAGTTTATCTAAAATATATCAAAAAAAGTTACATTTGAACTTTGAATATATCCAAAATGGTGTGGATATTACTAAATATAATGTGATTACAAAAGAAAGAAAATATGAAATTAGGAAAGAATTAGGCTTAAAAAATAATGATTTAGTTTACATTTATACAGGGCAATTTATTGAAAGAAAAAACATTTCATTTCTTTTGGAGTGTTTTTGTGAGAAATATAAAAATAACAGTAATGTCAAAATTTTATTACTTGGCAATGGATCGCTTTTAGAAGGTCTAAAGCAACAGTATAGAAACGAATCAAATATCATCTTTTATGGTTCAGTTAATAACGTCAGTTATTATTTGAATGCAAGTGATATATATATTTCAACAAGTAAATCAGAAGGATTGCCCAATGGTGTCTTAGAAGCGTTAGCAACAGGATTACCGTTTATATTATCAGATATTCCGCAACATATGGAACTATATGAAGCAAATAGTAGTATTGGATATATCTACAAGCAAGACATAAAAAATGATTTGATTGATTGTTTTTCAAAGGCTGAAAAAGATAATCTAGATGAACTAAGTATAAATGCAAGAAAGACAGCAGAGGACAATTTTAGCTCACAAAGTATGAGCAAAAAATATCAGGAAATGTATATCAGACTGATAAACTAAGATAAATATAAATTTTAAATTTTATTAAGATTTGTGGAAAAAAACGCACAAAAGTTACAGCTACTTAATCTAAGCAAATTTTTCTAAATTTATAGAGAGGTCATTAAAATGAGTAAAAACATCAATAATACACTTATATTAAGATTAACAAATAATAATTTTTTTAACGATTTTTGTGAGATTGAAAAGTATTATTGTTGTTCAAACAATAATATACTTTTAAAATTACTAAGGAAATTGAATTCCTCTCTAATATTTCTGTTTTTAGGGAATTGGAAAAAAAATTTAAAAAATTACAAGACAATTATTTTATTTGATACTGGATATGTTGACTTTTTACCTAAGTATATAAAACAAAAAAATAAAAAAATAAAAATAATTTATTGGTATTGGAATTCTGTCTGTGAACGTGGGATTACTCCATTATCTAATAAGTATATAGATGAAATTTGGACATATAATAGATTCGATGCAAAAGAGTATAATCTTAAATATAATCCACAATTTTATTATGCAAATCCAGAATTGATTACATCTATTATTTCAGAAAATGTAAATAATGATGTTGTTTTTTTGGGGAGAGATAAAGGTAGAGAGCAGAAACTAATTGAGTTAAAAAATAAGTTAGAAACAAAGAATGTAAAATGTAATTTTCATATAGTAAAAGATAATAAAGATTTTGTAAATTATAATGATTATTTAAAAATGGTTGCAAAATCAAAATGTATTTTAGATTTAAGCTATACACTACCTTGTGGTTTATCACTAAGACCACTTGAAGCATTGTACTTTAATAAAAAATTAATCACTAATAATACTGACATTGTAAATTATAAATTTTATAACAAAAATAACATATTTATACTAGGAGTTGATGACTTCAATGAGATAAATGAATTTTTAAAGACTCCATGTGTTGAAATTAGTGACGAGATAAAGAAATTTTATAGTTATCCTTCATGGCTTGAGAGACTATCAAAAGGAATCGAGGCTGAGAAAGATATTTAAAATTTTTAAGGAGAATAGGAAAGAATGAGCATAAAAAAAGGAATCTTTTATGTTTTTATAGCCAATGTAATTAATTTAGTAATAAATCTAGTAACAGCTTTTGTATTACCTAAATATTTATCCATTGATACATATGCTAATATTAAATTATTTAATTTATATGTTACATATCTTGGAATATTACATCTTGGATTTGCCGATGGAATGTACTTGAGATATGGTGGAAAAAAAGCCGAGTCTTTAAATAGCAAAGAAACTATCAAAGAATTTAAGACATTTAAATTATTTCAACTCGTTATAAATGTAATAATGGTAGTAATATCACTTATAGCTAGAAATACAATATTACTTCTTTGTTCACTAATTATTCTACCTGTAAATGTCTCGAACTATATAAGAAATCTATATAATGCAATAGGTGAATTTAAGAAATACTCGAGATATACAAATATAAATACATTAATGTTACTAATAATAAATCTAATATTATTATTTATTATTAAAACTAATAATTATTATGTATATATAATCGCTTATGTTATAGCTTATTTTGTTTATTGGTTTTTTATTGAATATGAAGTTAGAAAAATGTTTGGTAAATCAGATTCTTTAATTGAATTTAACAAAAACTATTTGATTGAAGATATAAAATCAGGTTTTTTTTTAATGATGGGAAATTTCTGCAATGCTATTTTTACATCAATAGATAGATTAATGGTTAAAAACTTGATTGGATTGGCAGAATTTGCATATTATTCCTTTGCAGTAAGCATAGAAAATTTAATGAATGTATTTATAACACCAGTTTCCACTACGATGTATAACTACTTTTGTCAAAAAAAATCAAAAAAACAAATATTAAAGATAAAGAAGTATGTATTAATATTTGCTTCAACATTAATAATGGTTATATTTCCAGCAAAATTTATAATTGAGCATTGGATTACGAAATATGCACGTTCAATAAGTATTTTATTTCTACTTATTGCAGCCCAATGTGTAGCAGTAATGATAAAAATAGTTCATGTAAACCTATATAAAGCACAAAAGAAACAAAATAGATACTTTAAGATTATGATATGTGTAATAATACTATCTCTCGCATTAAATTTCATTGGATACTTTATATATAAAGACATAATTTCAATAGCAATAGCAACATTAATAACAAATGTCATTTGGTTTATTATTGGAGAAATTGATTTAAGAGAATACCATTTAAAAATTATGGATTACATATTCCTTGCTATAAATGTACTTTCATTTGTTATATGTGGAATGAGGCTTAATTCAATACTTGGCTGTGGTATTTATTTGATGTTCTTAATTATTACTACTTTGCTATTTGAAAGAGAAGTAATAAGTACATTATTTACCGAAGCTCATTTACTTATAAAGAAATTCGTTGATAGGAGGACGTTAAATTGACAATTTATATACTTTTAGTATTATTAGTAATACAATTTATAATTTGTTACTTCGCTTTTGGTAAAGACTTATTCTCACCATCAGCAATACTTTGTGAAGTATTTATTTTAAGTACACTTGCATGTATATATAATGTAAAAACATGGGGAGTGAACTTACAGATAAGCACACTTCAAGTAATTCTGATTGGAAACTTAATCTTTATTGTTGTAACATACATAATTCATTTATTGAATAAAACTAAAAACAAAAATAAAATAAATGAACCAAATCAGCTTCAATATATAGACATATCGAATTTTAAATGTTTAATATTAATTTGTGTATATTCTTTATTTGCTGTTTTCTACATTAAAGCAAATTTGCATGCTGTGTCGTCACTAAGTCAAATAACGGATGATGTATCCGTAGCAATGAATATGTACAGAAGGGAAACTGTTGAAGGCTCCGTACAATTGCCTTCTCTTTTGACAGAATTAGGTGTTATCTTAAACATAGGAATATATGTATTATTATATGTATTTATAAATAATACTATTGTTAATCACAAAAAATTTAAAAACTACATTTTTCTTTTATGTACTATTATTTACTTGGTCTCATCTGCTTTTTCAGCACAAAGAACGACAATATTACTTGCTTTTATATATTCTTTATTTATAATATATGAACTTTTAAATAGAAAGTATAGTTTTGCCTCTAAATTGAATAATAAATATGTTATTTGCGGAATGGCTGGTGTTATAATATTTTTGCTTTTATTTGGTGTAACACGTGGACTTGTTGGAAGAACAGACGAAAGATCGGTGGTAGAAAATATTACATACTATATGGGTAATTCCATTGAATCTTTAGATTTATATATTAAACATCCTGTTAGTTGTAAACAATTTGGAGAGGAATTATTTAGGCAATTTAGAGTTACTTTATCTAAATTTGGGTTATGTGAAGATACAACAATGAAAAATGGTTTTTTAGAGTTTAGAAAAGATGCAAATGGAAATTCTGCTGGCAATGTATATACTGCATATAGATATTATATTCATGACTTTGGTTATGAATCAATTATTTTTTTTCAAATATTTATTGGGATATTTTACGGTATATGGTACGAGAAAATAAAAAAAAGGACATTAAAAAATAATATTGATATTGGGCTTGTTATGTATGCATGGTTTATCTTATGCTTATTCAGATTTTCATTAACACAATCATTTTTTACATTTTTATCATATTTTATTTTTACGCATTGGTATGTGTTTGTACTATGGAAAATTCTTCTAACGATAAAGATAAAGTATAATGATATACAATTTTAAAAGGAGATTAAATTAAAAAATGAATAGAATTAATTTAGAGAATAAAAACATATTAGTAACAGGAACAGCTGGGTTTATAGGTTCAAATCTAGCTAAGAGATTACTTAAAGAATATCCATCAAGTGCAATTATAGGTCTTGACAATATGAATGACTACTATGACGTAAAACTTAAAGAATCAAGGCTTAATGAGTTAAAAGAATATAGCAATTTTAAATTTATTAAAGGCAATTTAGCAGATAAAGAATTAATTAATAATATATTTATGGAGTATAAGCCCAATATAGTGGTAAACTTAGCCGCACAAGCAGGTGTAAGATATAGTATTACAAATCCTGATGCATATATAGAATCAAATATTATAGGTTTCTATAACATACTTGAAGTATGCAGAAATAATCTTGTAGAACATTTAGTATATGCATCTAGTAGCTCGGTATATGGTGGAAATACTAAAGTACCGTTTTCAACTGAGGATAAAGTGGACAACCCAGTAAGTTTATATGCAGCTACAAAGAAAAGCAACGAGCTTTTAGCACATTGCTACTCAAAACTATACAATATTCCAACTACTGGACTTAGATTTTTTACAGTATATGGGCCAGCTGGAAGACCAGATATGGCATATTTTAGTTTTACTAATAAGTTAATAAAAGGTGAAAAAATAAAAATTTTTAATTATGGAAATTGTAAACGAGATTTTACATATATAGATGATATAGTTGAAGGAATAGTTAGAGTAATGAAAAAAGCACCAGAAAAGGAAATTGGTGAAGATGGTCTACCTATACCACCTTATGCTATATATAACATAGGAAATAGTAAACCAGAAAATCTATTGGATTTTGTAACTATATTACAAGAAGAATTAGTTAGAGCCAGAGTATTACCAGAAAATTATGATTTTGAAGCACATAAAGAATTAGTACCAATGCAACCAGGAGATGTACCTGTAACATATGCAGACACAAAACCACTTGAAAAAGATTTTGGTTTTAAGCCAAGTACAACGTTAAGAGAAGGGCTTAGACAATTTGCTGAGTGGTATAAAGAATATTATATGTAGGAGAATAGAAGATGAAAATAGCAATAGCAGGAACAGGATATGTTGGATTATCTATGGCAACATTACTTAGTCAAAATAATGAAGTAGTAGCATTAGATATAGTTCCAGAAAAGGTAGATATGATAAATAAAAGAATATCACCAATAAAAGATAAAGAAATAGAAGAATTTTTTGCGAATAAGAAATTAAATCTAAGAGCAACTACTGATTATATAGATGCATTTAGTGGTGCTGAGTACATAATAATAAGTACACCAACAAATTATGATGATGAGAAAAATCATTTTGACACATCAAGTGTAGAAGATATAATTCAAAAAGTAAAATCAATGAATATAGATACAACAATGGTAGTAAAATCAACAATACCAGTAGGCTTTATTGAAAGTATGAAGAAAAAATATGATATAGATAATATAATGTTTAGCCCAGAATTTTTAAGAGAAGGACGAGCATTATATGATAATTTATATCCATCAAGAATAATAGTAGGAGAAAAAAGCAAAAGAGCAGAAAAATTTGCAGAACTATTAAAACAAGGAGCAATAAAAAAAGACATTGTTGTAAAATATATGGGAAGCACAGAAGCGGAAGCGGTAAAACTATTTGCAAATACATATTTAGCATTAAGAATAGCTTATTTTAATGAACTAGATACATATGCAGAACTAAAAGGACTAGATGCAAGAAGTATTATAGAAGGAGTAGGATTAGATCCAAGAATAGGAACATATTACAATAATCCATCATTTGGATATGGAGGATATTGCTTGCCCAAAGATACAAAACAGTTACTTGCAAACTTTGACAATGTACCACAAAATCTAATAAGAGCAATAGTAAGGGCAAACAAAACAAGAAAAAGTCATATAGTAAATATGGTAATGCAAAGAAATCCTGATGTAGTAGGAATATATAGATTAACAATGAAAGCAGGTTCAGATAATTTTAGAAGTAGTGCAATACAAGGAGTAATAGAAAGATTAAAAGAAGAAGATGTAGAAATAATAATATATGAACCAACACTAGAACTAAAAGAATTTAGTGGATGTAAAGTAATAAAAGACTTTGATGAATTTGTAAAAAAATCAGATATTATTCTTGCAAATAGAATGGATGAGAAAATAAAAGACTATAAGGATAAAGTTTATACAAGAGATTTATATAGCAAAGATTAGAAATTTGGAGGAAAAATGAAAAAAGTTCTATTAATAGGAGCAGATGGAATGCTAGGAGGAGAACTAGCAGAAAGATTGGGAAA